>NZFC01000009.1 GCA_002689195.1 Rhodobiaceae bacterium
TTTACGGCATCGGCAAAGCGATGCAGAAAAAACTCAGTCGCGACGGCATCCGCACCATCGGACAGNTGCAAAANATGGACGAGCGCGATCTCGTGGCGCGCTANNACAGTNTCGGGCTGCGCTTGGCGCGCCTGTCGCGCGGGCAAGACAGCCGCAAAATCGTGCCGCAATCTGTCGCCAAAAGCATTTCGAGCGAAACCACATTTAACGAAGACCTCGCCACATTNGGGGCGCTGGAAAAGNATCTTTGGNCCTTGAGCGAGCGCACCGCCGAGCGGTGCAAACGCAAAAANATGGCTGGCACGACCATTGTTTTGAAACTCAAAACCTCAAGCTTTACAACGNTCACGCGCAATCGCGCGATCNCCGACCCGACCCAGCTTGCCGATACGATTTTTTCCGTTGGTAAAANCNTGCTGANCCAGNTTTTGGCCGAGAAACCGGGCACCAAATTCAGACTGATCGGCATTGGNGTGTCAGGGCTGGTGGACGGCACCCATGCCGACCCGCCCGATCTCGCCGACCCCGACAAAAGCCGNCGCAAGGCGGCTGAACAGGCCATGGATAATCTGCGCGACAAATTCGGCCGCGGNGCCATAAAAAAGGGNCGTAGCCTTTAGAGCATNTGCACATAAAGNGTGACGAAAAAGCACTGGAANCNGGCGCGCGTGGCGCTAAATTAAATCTTNAAGGCGGTTGATGATGACAATAGAAAACAAACTGGAAGATCTTGGGTTGGTTCTACCCGACCNGAAGCCGCCNCTGGGGGCTTATGTGCCGTATCTTGAGCGCGACGGGCTGGTTTTCATCTCNGGTCAGGGGCCGGNNCTGGCCGGTGGCGGCGCGATTTTCGGCAGGCTGGGCGACGGTTTGGACATTGAAGACGGTGCCCGCGCCGCGCAACTCTCAGCATTGAATATTCTTGCTCAAATTCGCGCGGCTGTCGGCGGCGATTGGCAAAAAATGTCGCGGATTGTGCGCTTGTGCGGCTATGTCAATGCAACGCCCGATTTCACCCACCATCCGGCGGTTGTGAACGGTGCGTCCGAATTGTTTGTCGACCTGTTCGGCGCGCGCGGACGCCACACCCGCTCGGCTGTCGGGGTGGCCGGTCTGCCAATGGGCTGGGCGGTGGAAATTGACGCGATTGTCGAGATCAGTTGATGGGGGATATCGATGCCCCCGTCATACGCGTGGTTTCCCGCCTTGCCGAATATGATGCGGACCAGTGGAACGCCTGCGCCCACCCTGCCGACACGCCCTATAATCCATTTCTCTCGCACGCGTTTTTGATGGCGCTGGAAGAAAGCGGCTCGGCATCTGCCGATACGGGCTGGCTGCCGCAGCATCTGGTCGTCGAAACGCCCGCGGGCGACAGCCTAGGGGCCATGCCGCTCTATCTGAAAAGCCACAGCCAGGGCGAGTATATTTTCGACTATGGCTGGGCGGATGCGTTTCACCGCGCTGGCGGGCGGTATTATCCGAAATTGCTGAGTGCCGTGCCGTTCACGCCGGCGACGGGCCCGCGCCTGCTTATTCGTGACCCTGCCCGCGCCGATTCCATTACCCGCGCACTGGTGGGCGGTGCCCTGACCCTGTCTGAGCGCCTTGAGGCGTCGTCACTGCATGTAAATTTTCTGCCCGAAACGCAATGGGCAGCGCTGGGTGAATTGGGTTTTTTGCGGCGTACCGACCAGCAATTTCACTGGGTGAATGACGGGTATGAAAGTTTCGATGCGTTTCTGGCAGCACTTGCTTCGCGCAAGCGCAAAAACCTCAAGAAGGAACGCGCCCGCGCCGTTGAAAACGGCATAGAGATCGAGCAAATCACCGGTGCCGATTTAACGGCCGAACATTGGGACAAGTTCTTTGAATTTTACATCGACACGGGCCATCGCAAATGGGGTACGCCCTATCTGACGCGCGCGTTTTTCGACCAGATTAGCGCCACCATGGCCGATGATATTCTGCTCATCATGGCAAAGCGCGACGGGCGCTATATTGCCGGCGCGTTGAATTTTATCGGCGGCGACACATTATTCGGGCGCAATTGGGGCTGCATTGAAGACCACCCGTTTCTGCATTTTGAGGTCTGCTATTATCAGGCGATTGATTTTGCCATCAAGCGCGGCCTGCAGTGCGTTGAAGCTGGCGCACAAGGCGCGCATAAGCTGGCACGCGGCTATGCGCCAAAACGCACGCATTCGGCCCACCACATCGCCCATGAGGGCTTGCGCGATGCCGTTGCCGACTACCTTGAAAGCGAGCGGCAATATGTAGACAATGATATTTCGGCGCTCAACCGCCATACGCCGTTCAAAAAAACCGATACAGAAGCAGATTGAGAAACCCCATGCAGCTGACCGATGCCTATGACCCGCAGAATATTTTCGCCAAAATCTTGCGCGATGAAATGCCCTCGCTTCGCATTTTCGAAGACGAGACGACCGTGGCCTTCATGGATATCATGCCGCAGGCACCGGGCCATGTGCTGGTTATTCCGCGCGCCGCAGCGACAAATGTTCTCACGCTTTCGCCCGATGATGCGCGCGCTGTAATGACAACGACGCATCTTCTGGCNCCGGCTGTTCAAAAGGCCATGGACGCGCCGGGGCTTATGCTCGCGCAATTAAACGGGTCGGCTGCCGGCCAGAGCGTACCGCATTTTCACATGCATATTATTCCGCGCCATAACGGGCTGGAAATGCTGGGGCATGGCACACAAATGGCCGATATGGACGAACTGGCCGAGATCGCCANGCGCATCCGCGCAGCGATTTAAGTCATTGTTTATGTGACTTTTTCGCTCGGCTTGTCGCTTTTGCCGTCAGATTTTCCNGATTTCAGCTTGATCGTCAGGCCCTNTTTCTTGTCCTGACTAACCTGNACCACACCCCCATTTTGCAACTCGCCAAACAGCAATTCATCGGCCAGCGGCTTCTTGATGTTTTCCTGAATAATCCGCGCCATGGGGCGTGCGCCCATCATCGGGTCATAGCCCTGCTCCACCAGCCAGTCCATCGCCTTGCGGTCAACCTCAATGATGACATTGCGGTCNGAAAGCTGCAGCTCCAGTTCAAGGATGAACTTCTCAACCACACGCACGACAACTTCCGGCGGCAGATTGTTAAACGCCACCACCGCNTCAAGCCGGTTACGAAACTCCGGCGTGAACATTTTATTGATGGCTTCGGTGTCCTCACCCTCGCGGCGTTCGCGGCCAAAGCCCATCGGTGCCTTCGCCATATCGGAAGCCCCGGCATTGGTGGTCATGATGAGAATAACATTGCGGAAATCGACCTTGCGGCCATTGGCATCCGTCAGGGAGCCATGATCCATNACCTGAAGCAGAACATTGAAGAGGTCTGGGTGCGCTTTTTCAATCTCNTCGAGCANCAANACGCAATGCGGGTTCTGGTCAACACCGTCCGTCAACAGACCGCCCTGGTCATAGCCGACATATCCGGGAGGCGCACCGAGCAGGCGCGAAACCGTGTGGCGCTCCATATATTCGGACATATCAAAGCGCAGCAATTCGACCCCCATAGCGGATGCAAGCTGTCGGGCNACTTCCGTTTTGCCNACGCCGGTTGGCCCGGAAAACAAATAGCTGCCAATGGGCTTTTCAGCCTCNCGCAAGCCNGCGCGNGACAATTTGATCGACGCCGCCAATGCGTCAATGGCCGTGTCTTGCCCGAACACAACGCGCTTCAGCGTCACATCCAGCCCGCGCAGTTTCTCAGTGTCGTCTTTCGAGACGGTTTTTGGCGGAATGCGGGCCATGGTCGCAATGACTTTTTCAATGTCGCGCACACCAACGGTTTTTTTTCGGCGCGAGGCTGGCAACAGCATTTGCGATGCGCCGACCTCGTCAATAACGTCGATGGCTTTGTCGGGCAATTTGCGGTCGGCCATATAGCGCGACGANAGTTCTACAGCGGCTTTNANNGCGTCATTGGTGTAGCGAACNTTGTGAAACTCCTCGAAATAGGTCTTCAGCCCCTGCAGGATTTTAATGCTGTCGGGNACGCTCGGCTCATTGACATCGATTTTTTGAAAGCGGCGGGCCAGCGCACGGTCTTTTTCGAAATGCTGGCGGAACTCCTTATAGGTCGTCGAGCCCATGCACCGCAGGCCACCGCTTTGCAGGGCCGGTTTCAGCAGGTTCGACGCATCCATNGCGCCGCCGGAGGTCGCCCCGGCTCCGATGACGGTATGGATCTCGTCGATAAACAAAATCGCTTCCGGCATGTCTTCCAACTCGGCCATGATTTGCTTGAGGCGTTCCTCGAAATCACCACGATAGCGCGTACCCGCCAGCAGCACGCCCATATCAAGCGAGAAAATAACATTGTCGCGCAAGACATCCGGCACATCGCCCTCGATAATTTTNCGCGCCAGCCCTTCGGCAATCGCGGTTTTACCNACGCCGGGGTCGCCCACCAGAAGCGGGTTGTTTTTATTGCGGCGGCACAGAATTTGTATCGCGCGCGCCACCTCATTGCTGCGCCCAATGAGCGGGTCAACGCGCCCGTCGCGGGCTTTATCATTGAGGTTGATGCAATAGGCCGCCAGNGCTTCGCCCGCCGCAACAGTGTCNGCGTCATCATCCAGCATGTTTTCGCCAACCACTGGTCGGCTTTCGCTATGTCCGGGCTTTTTGGCAACCCCGTGCGAGATGAAATTCACCGCATCATAGCGGGTCATTTCCTGTTCTTGCAGGAAGTAAGCCGCNTGGCTTTCGCGTTCAGCAAACATTGCCACCAGTACATTCGCGCCGGTCACTTCGTCGCGTCCCGATGATTGCACATGGATGACCGCGCGCTGGATAACCCGCTGGAACCCCGCCGTGGGCTTGCAATCCTCTGTTTCGTCCATAATCAGGCCGGTTAGCTCATTGTCGATATAATCGGTGAGGTTGCGGCGCAGCTTATCCAGATCGACGCCGCACGCCTCCATGACGGCTATCGCTTCGGTATCTTCCGTCAGGGCGAGCAATAAATGTTCCAGCGTGGAATATTCATGGTGGCGCTCATTGGCGAGCACGAGCGCCCGATGCAGACCCTGTTCTAACTCTTTTGAAAATGCTGGCACAAAACGCTCCTGTTCTTCTGCTAATACTACTCAGTCTTTTTCCATNGTGCACTGCAAAGGATGGTCATGTTGACGGGCAAGATCCATAACCTGTGATACCTTTGTTTCAGCCACCTCATAGGTAAAGACACCGCATATGCCCACACCATTTTGATGCACATGCAACATGATTTTGGTGGCATCTTCGGCATTCTTTGAAAAAAAACGCTGCAAGACATACACCACAAATTCCATCGGTGTGTAATCGTCATTAAGCAGCAAAACCTTGTACATGGACGGTTTTTTGGTTTTCGTCCGCGTGCGGGTAATCGTTCCAGTTCCGGTGTCACCGCCGTCTTCATCCGACGGACCAGCCATCCGAACGTTCAAAAATCGCCTTAGTTGCTTCATATCGTCATTGTGACCCAATTTTTCGTGCTGCATCAAGGCAAACCTTGATCGGGCATAATGTTTAAATAGGTTTGCTGTTTCGAAACACAAGATGTCTTGTTACCGTGTGTCAAATTGTCAGATGAGTCGCTTTATGTTCCGCCTTTCGGCCATTGTGTTTGCCCTTGCTATTTTTCTGCCGGCTTTCCAGCCAGCCGGAGCAACGCCGAAATATGCCTCGATTGTGGTTGATGCCCATAGCGGGCGTGTTTTGCAATATTACCGCGACGAACAAGTGCGGTTTCCGGCCTCGCTAACCAAAATTATGACGGTATATGTGGTACTTGAAGAGATTCGCGCAGGCCGCATGGAACCCGACACACCGATACGCGTCTCAGCCAATGCCGCCAAGCAACCGGCCAGCAAGCTGGGNTTGCGCGTGGGCGAAACCATTTCTGCCCGCCTCGCTTTACAAGCCCTGATTGTGAAATCGGCTAATGATGTCGCCACCGCGATGGGCGAACATATTTCCGGCAGCGAAACCAAATTCGCCAGACGCATGACCCGCACGGCGCGCAAACTCGGCATGTTCGACACAAATTTCGTCAATGCTTCGGGGCTGTTCCACCGACGCCAGAAGAGTTCGGCGCGCGATATTGCCCGCCTCGCCAAGGCCGCGATTGATGATTTTCCCGCATTTAACGCCCTATGGAAGCAGCGCTACCTCGTGCATAAGGGGCGGCGCATATCCGGCCATAATCGGCTGTTGGGCTCGCTAAAGGGCAGCATCGGCATGAAAACCGGTTATATCCGCGCGTCTGGCTATAATATCGTCAATCTGGTTGAACGTGGCGACAAGCGCCTGATTGTCGTGGTTATGGGCGGGCGCAGCGCCAAATCGCGCGACGCGCAGGTGCGGCGGCTTTTGAAACCCAGCCTGCCGCGCGCGGCTTCGGCACCGGTTGGCATGAAGCGGGCGAAAGCCGAACCCGCCGAAAGCTGGTTACGGATAGGCTCCGACCGCCAAATTGCCAAAAGCAAACGACCCCTGAAGCGGCCTGTGCAAAAACTTGCACAAACGCAACGCCAAAAACCTGAAAAACGACCCGAAAAACGACCCGAAATCCAGCCCGAAATCCAGCCTGCCCAGACAGCCGCACCGCCCCTTGCGCCTGAGAAAGCGGCGGCGCTGGATGAAAGCTGGAAAATACAAGTCGGCTCATTTGTAAAAGCCGATGACGCAAAACGCCAGCTCACGCAAATCAAAGAAATTTTGGGCACAGGCTTGCAAAAAGCCGAAGCGCGCACCGAAACCGTGCGCCTGAAGGGTAAGAAAATGTACCGCGCGCGCTTTACCAAGCTGTCGCAAGCCCAAGCCGTAACGCTGTGCGCGCAACTCACGCGCCTGAAAACCGGATGTCTACCAATCGCGCCTTAATTGTCGTTGAGCAAAATATCGCGCGCCTGATTAAGCTGCGCGGCAATCCAGTCGGTGCCGCCATGGTCGGGATGATTTTTGACAATCAGATCGCGATAGGCCGCTTCAATCTCTTCCCGGCTTGCCGTTGCCTCCACACCCAGCACATCGCGCGCTTCGGTTTCTGACATGAAGGACGCGCCGACCTTACCGCCTGACCTGTTTGATTTTTTCCCGCCAGTTTTGCCCGTTTCAGTGTTGGCCGTATCGCCTTCGCGCGTCACGCGCCACAGGCGCAGCAACCACATCATGATAAAGCCCAGCGGCGCGGCAAGCCCATAGCGCCCCGCCAGCGCCAGCACGACAAGCCCCACACCGAGAATAATGAACAAGGTGACAAGAGCCAGCAGGCGTAAATGACGGGCGGACAGGCGCGCCGCCAGAGATGCCACTACAAGCAATGCCAGCAGGCTGACAAGACCCAGCGCGAGAAAACCCATCAGATCGTGACGCCGGGCAGATTTAGCGCCGCAACAAGCGCGCGCACTTCGGCCCGTGCCGCGACATGCGACATGGTGAGATTGGTGTTGGCTTCTTCATCAGTCAGGTCAAGCAGCGTGATACCTGCCGGATACATTTCCCTGAAGATTACCCGCTCTGAAAGCCCCGCAGCCTGCCGGAACCCCAAACGCCGCGCCAGCTGGTCCAGCGCCGTTTCCACGCGCTGTCTGTTCTTGGCGTGAATATGGCTGGTGCGGTTGCGTACCACGATCCAATCGATGCTCCCGCCATCGGCTTGCGCGCGCGCTTTGCGGCACGACCAGACCATTTCCGAATAAATGCTGGGGCCGGTGATCGACAAATCATCGGGGTCGACCGTCGCTAGCAGGTCGAAATCGACAAAACTTTCATTGATCGGCGTAATCAGCGTATCCGCAGCGGCGTGCCCCAGCCGCGACAAATACGAATCCGAGCCCGGACTGTCGACGACGATAAAATCATTGCCGGCGCGCAAATGGGTCATGGCGGCGACGAACTGCTCCTGCTCGGCGCGTTGGCGCAAAGCAAGGTCATTATAGCTGAACTCTTCCAGCGGAAAATGCTCCGGCATGGCAACCGCACGCCGGCCAACCCATATTTTGCGGTTCTCGATATAGCGCGAGAACGAGCGTTGCCGCACATCCAGATCCATAGTGCCGACGCGAAAGCCCTCATTCAGCAAAGCCGCCGCCACATGCATGGCGGTGGTGGTTTTGCCGGACCCGCCCTTTTCATTACCCACCACAACAATATGCGGGCTGCGGATTGCAGTTTCGGATAAAGCTTCGGCCTGCTCGCTCATGAAAAACACCTTTAACTTTAGCAACTAACAGTATAAACCCGATTCCGGATTTTGACTGCAATTTCCACTTATCCAGAAGAGTGGCAAAAACGCGGGTAAAAGCGAGCCGAAAAACGCCGATTTTCCTGTCTGGCACGATAGCGCGGCGCTAGGATACGAAAATGGATTTGAAAGACAAAAAAATTCTGATCACCGGTGCCAATGGCGGATTGGGCCGCGCCATGACCGCGGCAATGGCTGAACGCGGCGCCAGGCTTGCGCTTTGCGAGCAAACACAAGAGCTTGCCGAAGCCGCCAAAGCCGCCCTGCCAGCGCCTGCGCGCGCGCAAGCCGTTGCTTTTGCAGGTGATTTGACAGATGCAGACGCCGTGGCCGCGATGGTGTCAGACTGTGCTGCCGCCCTTCAAGGGCTTGATGGGCTGGTGAATAATGCCGCGATTTTGACCGAAGACGACACAGACCCCGTGGCGACACCGCTTGATAGCTGGCGCGCGACGCTGGAGGTCAATGTCACCGGCGCGTTTTTAATGTGCAAAAATGTGTTGCCGCTGTTCCGCGCACAAAAGCGCGGGGCGATTGTGACGCTTTCTTCCGTTGTGGCACACAGCGCGTCCGCGACATCGCAAATCGCCTACACAACCAGCAAGGGCGCATTGGAGGCCATGACGCGCGAGATTGCCGTGGCCTATGCGCGCGACAATATTCGCGCAAATTGTGTGGCCCCCGGCCCCGTTCTCACCGACCGCACGCAGCATTATTTCGACACGCCCGAAAAATGGCAGATGCGGCGGCGCCATATTCCGATGGGGCGGCTGGGCCGACCGGAGGAAGTTGCCGCGCTGGTGTGTTTTCTGCTGAGCGATGACGCCGGATGGCAAACGGGCGGCGTTTACCGTGTTGATGGCGGCATTAGCGCGGCCTATGTCGTCGACGACCGCGACGGCAGCGAAACCCCCTAATCCATGAAATCGCTCACACCCATTCGCCAAATTGACGGCTTACGCGATTATGTGCGTCGCCAACGCGCCGACGGGCAGCGCGTGGGGTTGGTGCCCACCATGGGCGCTTTGCATGACGGGCATTTGTCGCTTGTCGAGGCCATCAGCCAGCAAGCCGACGCGGTGATTGTGTCGATATTCGTCAATCCAACGCAATTTGCCGCGCATGAAGACCTCGATACCTATCCCCGCCACGAAACCGAAGATTTGCAAATATTGGCAACGACATGCGCGACCGCCGTGTTCGCGCCATCAGCGGGCGAGATGTATCCATCGGGCTTTGCCACCTCCGTTGCCGTCGAAGGCCCTGCAAAGGGGTTGGAAACGGATATGCGCCCGCATTTTTTTGCGGGCGTCGGCCTTGTTGTTACCAAATTATTGCTCCAGGCATTGCCGGATGTGGCTATTTTTGGCGAGAAAGACTATCAGCAACTTCTGGTCATTCGCCGCATTGTCCGCGACCTTGATATTCCGGTGGAAATTATTGGCGGCCCGATCATCCGCGAGGCAGATGGCCTGGCAATGTCTTCGCGCAACGCCTATCTGTCTGCCGACCAGCGCGTAATTGCCGGGCGTCTCAATCAGATTTTGCGCGCGCTGGCCGAAGCCGCAGACCCGCCCGATATTGCCGAAGCAAAAGCGCATGATGCGTTGCTTGAAGCGGGGTTTTCCGCCGTCGATTATGCCTGCATTCGTGACGCCGAGACGCTGGCTGCGCCCGATGTACAGACCACGCGGCGGCGCGCGCTCATTGCGGCGCGCTTGGGCGATATTCGCCTGATTGATAATATGGACGCGCGTTGAGCGGGCTACAAAAGACCCATTTCGGATAATTCATGGCGCATGTCTTCGGGCATATCTTCATCTATTTCGATATCGCTCGGCATATCGACCGGCGCATCTTCCGGCGTTAGATAACGCCAACCCTGAAACGGCCTGCGCGCCTGCAACCGCGTTAACACCAGCGCGGGGTCAAGATGCAGATGGCACCGGCGAATACCCTGATCGTCCACAAATTCTTCAACATCTGTAATCGGCTGGCGCACGCGAATTTGGCGCTTTATCACCCAGTAAATCGAGCCATTATCGAGCAGGTCGGGCACGCGGCGCGGCACCATGCGCGTGGTGTGAAACACGCGTTTATAGGTCTTTTGCAAATGCTTTTGCCATTGCACCAAATCGTCAATGTCGTCGGCACCGACGCATAATTTAACAAGATGAACCGTCATGGATAAAAGTTTAGGTCACCGCAAACCCAAAGCAAAATCATTTGCCGCATTATTCACCGTTTGCGGGCGTATCTGTTGTGAATAGATGTGCGCGGTTTGATCCGGTGAACAGCGAATAAAAGCCGCCGCCCAGCGCGCCGCCAATAATGAAAAACTGCGCGCCGCTGCCCGCATAGGCCATTTGGTGGCGACCCTGCGGCATGGCGGCCCGCTCCCGCCAGCCTTTATCGGTATAGCGCACATGGCGCGATAGAACCTTCTGCGTCGACTGGCTGAACCCGCCCGCATAATGCAGGGCACCGTCGACCACCCCAAGCGCGCCGCCGCTGGAGGCTTGCGGCAGTTCCGCCAAACGCGACCATTTCAGTGTTTTAATGTTGAAGGCCTGAACGGTTTTGGCGTCGCGCCCATCCGCGCGCACACCACCGGCCACAATCAGCAAATCGCCCTTTTTTGCCCAAGCCGCATTTGCCACCTGCACGGGCATCGCCGCGCCCACGGTTTCCCAACGCCCAAGGCGCGAAACATAACGCAAAACGCGGTCGCTTTTTTCGCCGACCCCGCCGATTAGATAGATGCTGCCATCGGCAAAAAAACTGGCATGGCCGGCACGCGAGCGCGGCAAGGCTGGCAATTCAACCCAGATGGCGCTTTGCGGCGTGTACATCCAGACATCGGGCGACATATCGCCGGTCGCCTGGTCGCGCCCGCCGGTAACAAATAGCTGGCCGTTTCCAGCCGTGAGCGAAAACCGCCACAGGCTGGGCGGCGGCGGGCGGCAGGAGAGGGCGCCCGCGCTG
>NZFC01000010.1 GCA_002689195.1 Rhodobiaceae bacterium
CGTCCGCCATTGTTGCAGCCAGCCATCAGCTTGAACGCCTTGTCTATGATACAGAGCCATGTCGCGCGGGCATCTTCACGCATCCCGCCATGGATTGTGACCGGCAGATTGAAGATGTGATGGCTAGCTTGCGCGATGTGACGGGCGCGGTTGCGACGCGTGGCCATATTCCTGTCACGCTGGGTGGGGAACATAGCATCAGTTTCGGTGCGGTTATGGGAGTTGTCGACACGCTGGGACCGGTTGGGCTTATTCATGTTGACGCGCATGCCGATTTCAGAGACGCCTATCAGGGGCATAAACATTCCCATGCCAGTGTTATGCATATGCTGGCGGGTGAAGGTTTGCCGATGGTGTCGTTAGGCGTGCGGGCGCTATCTCGTGAAGAAGACACCGCGCGCAAGGCCCATGGGATGATAAATTATAATGCCCGCCAGTTAATACGCGACGCGACGCGTGCCATCGTGCTGCCGGATGATTTTCCGCAAAATGTCTACATAAGTTTCGACCTGGATGGTCTCGACCCGTCAGTTCTGCCCGCGACAGGGACGCCAGTACCGGGCGGGTTGGGCTTTTATCAGGCGCTAGACTTGGTTGAAAGCGCTGCGCAGGGGCGCCGCGTTGTCGGTATCGATGTGGTTGAACTCGCGCCTATTTCAGGACAACCGGTTTCCGATTTTACCGCTGCGCTGATTACCTATCATCTGATGCGGATCGCGCAATCCGTGTGACGGCCGCGTGAAGGTCTAGTGGAATTGCGGGGAAAATGTATAACCCCCGACAGTCGAAACTGCCGGGGGCGATATGTAGGGAGAGACATATCCAACAGTTTCAATATAGGCGTGCAGTGGTTAATGAGGGGTAAACGCGGCGCGAAAAAAATTTCGTCGATCGACAGGCAGAAAAATCAGGCGGATTTTTGCAGTTCGAGCATTTCGCCCATTTTTTCCCATAATTTATTGACCGCTTTGACCGGCCGCACCATGACCTTGAAGTCAGTGATCTGGTCGTTTTCATCCCAAGCGACAATATCCACGCCGTTTATCTCGACACCGTCAACCACACTTGTAAATTCAAGCATGGCGTGGTCGTCGCCGATGATTTCGCGCGTATAGGTAAACTGCGTATCGTCGAAAACGGTTGCGGCGGCGGAGAGATACATCATCACCTTGGCTTTGCCCATTTGCGGCGTATGCACAACCGGCGAATGAAAAATTGCGTCCTCGTGCAGCAGGTCGGGCAGTATCGACACATCGCCGGACGCCATGACCTTATGCCAGCTCTCGATTGCTTGTGCCCGCATGATTTCTATCTCCCGTTTTGTGTTGAGCTTCAAACGTTACGCAAAAAAACAGGCCCGCACAAGGCGGGCCTGTTCGTAAAGTTTTTGCTGTTAAAGCTTATGCTTCGTCGGCAGTCGCCGCGGCCCAAATCATCAGACCGAAAGCGATTTTGTTGACAAAGTCAGCAATGTTGTAGATGCCGTTCAGCGATGCGGGGTCGACAGAGCCTGTCATGTAACCCAGCACATAGCCGATCGGGTAGATCGACCAACCAACCAGCACAATGAGACGCATCGTGCTAAAGGCACTCTGCACTGCCTCTGGTGCGTTTTTCGCGCTCTGAGCAGCTTCGCCGGAGAAGATGTAGTACAGGATATATACCCAGCCCAGCATCCCGATGATGAAGCCCAGCGTTGCGTCGATTACACCGATTTCGCCGAAGTAACCACCCAGCAGCATGACCAGTGTACCAACAAGCAGGTGCCAGAACACGCGGCCAGCAGCAACACCAACAGCTGCGAGGATAAGATAGAACTCAACCATTTGCAGCGGCACAGTGATCAGCCAGTCAATATAGCGGTATACGGTCGGTGTCTCGCCGGTTGAGGCCCAGACTTCGCGCATATAGAAATAGTGTACGGCTGCTACCAGTGTCACCAGAGCGGCAACCAGCAGTGAAACCCCCCACTTGCCACCAATGCGACGCGCTTCCGTCCAGAAAAAGACGGTAGAGGCAACCATGGCAATCGAGATCAGCCAGAAAGAAATTCCGACGTAATCGTCTGACTGCAGATTAGCAGCAGACGCCAAAGTCGGCATCATAGCGAAGACGGCAGCTGCAGCAGCAGTCTTCCAGTTTTTCAAAATAGTCGTCATGACGGTACTCCCTTATTCAGACATGTAGAGGTTAATGCGACATTTTGGCATATCAAGACAAAATATACGTTTTTTTGAAAAAAATTGCCTTGTGAGCGGAATATGGCTGAAATTCAAAATAATGAGGTGCTGTTTTTGGCACAAATAAGCGAAAAATGCCGTTCAAGCAGCGGCACATAGGCAACACTGTTTGCGCGCATCGATTCGTCAAACCAGTTTTGTACGCGCTCAATGCGGCAGGGCGTGGCGGTTAATGGTGCTTGTGGCGTCCGGTTTTATGGCTGTCGCCGTGCGAAACTTCCGCGCGCACTGCCGGTGCGTGTTCAAACCTGAAGGTGAGGCGCAAAGGGCTTTTGTGTTCGTCATGCGCGAGGTCGAAAACCATCAAGTGATGGCCGCCTGATTTCAAAACGAAGTCTGTGTCCGGTGCCAATGAAAACGCGTCGACGCGGCGCATCCGCATAATATTGTCGCGCATTTCATGGGTGTGCAATTCGATGCGCGCATGCGGGCTGTCCACACCGACCAAGCTGTCGGGGCGCGCGCCGTTATTCGTCAAGCGCGCGAATATAATGCCCGGACGCCCATCAATGCCGGCGCGTAATTCGAGATCGTGAATACTAATGTCAGCTCTGGCCGAGACACTCAGAGCCAGCAGCGCCAGCATGGATACCCATAGCTGCGAGAAAGCCGGGAGGCGAAACATGGCGAAGGCCTTTTATTTATTCAGCCGCTTCCGTCATGTCAGACCGGTTGAGCTGGGTGAACGCATAATCATCGGGGTTGATGCGCTGGGTCGCCTCTTCATAGACATAAGTGAAGTCCGGCCAGTTATTCGTGACTTTGCCGCTTTCATTTTTATACCAGCTATCGCAATCCCTCTCCCAAACGGATGTTTGCAGGCGCGCTTTCAGATAATCTGCAAACTCCGCCATCCGCTCGGTTTTCAGATCCATGGCCGCCGCGCGACTTGAGATCAGCATTTTCATGGCATCAACGATGTAATTGACCTGACACTCGATCATGAAAATGATCGAATTGTGCCCAAGATTGGTGTTGGGGCCATAAAGCATGAAGAAATTCGGGAATTTGGGCATGGTGATGCCGAGATAAGCCTCGGCACCTTGCTGCCATGATGTGTTGAGGTCTGCGCCCTTTGCACCCGATATTTCAAGCGGTGCCAGAAAATCGGTCGACTCAAAGCCGGTTCCCCAAATGATGACATCATAATCATGTTGCTGGCCGTCACTGGTTTCAATGCCGGTTGCGTTGATACATTTAATACCAGCGGTTTCCACCGTTACATTGTCACGGTGCAGTGCCGGATAATAATCGTCAGAAATCACAACCCGCTTGCAACCTACCGGATAATCGGGCTTCAAAATTTTACGCAAATGCGGGTCGGTGACCTGCTCGTCAAAATGGCTTTCCACCTGATCGGTAATGGTGTTCGACATATTGAGGGCTTTGACAAGGAATTTGGTTTTCTTGACCTCGTTAAACGCCGTGAAATTGCGTTCCAGCGACCAGTAAATCCGGCCGCGGGTGAATTTGCGATAGCCCGGAATATATTTGAACATGGCTTTTTGAAGCGGCGAATACGGCTCATCATTGCGCGGCACCACATGACACGGCGATCGCTGGAAGACGGCCAGATGGCCTGCCGTTTTAGCAACTTCGGGAATAAATTGCGCCGCCGAGGGGCCATTGCCGATAACCGCCACGCGCTTGCTTGCGAGGTCGACATCATGTTGCCATTCCGCCGAATGAAAAATCGGGCCTTGGAATGTATCCTTGCCGGCAATTTCAGGCACTTTGGGTCGGTTCAACTGACCCAGCGCGGTCACCACAATGTCGGTTTCCAAAACCGCACCCGAAGCGGTTTCCAACTGCCATTTGGCGCGGGCCTCGTCATATTTGGCCCGGCTGATTTCGGTGTTGAAGCGGGTCTTATCGTAAAGCCCGTATTTTTTGGCGAGGCCGGACAGATACCCGAATATTTCGCCGCGTGCCGGAAATGTGCGCGACCAGTCGGATCGGCCCTCAAATGAGTAGGAATAAAAATGCGATGGAACGTCGCAGGCGCACCCCGGATAGGTGTTGTCGCGCCAGGTGCCACCAATATCGCCAGCTTTCTCAACAAGCTCGAATGACGTTATGCCGGCGCGCTCTAATTGCATTGCCATGCAAATGCCGCCAACCCCGCTTCCAATAATGGTTATATGCGGTGTGCGGGTGTTCTGATTGTTATTGCTGCTCATAATAACACTCTCCCTTAAGCCACATATTTTAGGCACAAAATGGCTAATCGCAAGCCGCTATTTTTCTTTTGCGCGACCTGCGGCACGCGCGCGCGTTGACGGATTTACTGTTTACGTTGGCATTTATTTGTTTAAACTTTTTCTAATAAGGGGAGGAACATATTCATGGCACATCCGACTTTATCTCGAAAACAGGCGACCGTCGTAAACGTCATCGCTTTAGGCACAATTGCAGCACTGGCTTTAGTGAGCGTACTCAGTTCAACTTCGCTTGAGCGCTCCGAAGCCGAGACACCTATGCTCGCGGCCCCAAGCGCGACCGTTGGTCTTATTGATACCCAGCGCATCGTGGCCGCAGACGAGGCACCCGGTGATTGGCTGGCCTATGGGCGCGATTATGGCGAACAGCGCTTTTCGCCGCTGACGCAGGTCAACAAGCAGACGATCAAGGATCTGGAGCTTGCTTGGTCATTTGATATGTATACCAATCGCGGCCTTGAAGCCTCACCCATTGTGGTGGACGGCATTATGTATATGACCGGCTCATGGAGCGTGGTTTTCGCCGTGGATGCCAAAACCGGCGAGGAAATCTGGTCTTATGATCCGGAAGTACCGGGCGACTGGGCGCGTAAAGCGTGTTGCGATGTCGTTAACCGCGGCGTGGCCGTTTATGAAGGTGCCGTCTATATCGCTACGCTGGACGGCTATCTCGTATCGCTCAATGCCGAAACCGGCGAGGTGATCTGGCGCATCAACACAATCATCGACCGCACCCGCGCCTATACAATTACCGGCGCCCCGCGTGTCGCCAATGGCCGCGTATTTATCGGCAATGGCGGCGGCGAATTTGGTGTGCGCGGCTATGTATCGGCCTATGACACCAAAACCGGCGATCTGGACTGGCGCTTCTTCACCGTGCCCGGCGATCCGTCAAAACCGTTTGAGCATCCCGAAATGGAAACCGCCGCATCCACATGGAAGGGCGGCGAATGGTGGAAAATCGGCGGTGGCGGCACGGTCTGGAACTCGATCGTTTATGACGCGGACACTGACACGGTATTTTTAGGGGTCGGCAACGGCTCACCTTGGACGCGAACCATCCGCTCACCGGGCGGTGGTGATAATCTGTTCTTGTCGTCGATCGTCGCTGTTAATGCCAGCACCGGTAAAATGCGCTGGTACTACCAGACCACACCAGGCGATAACTGGGATTATACAGCCGTGCAGGACATGATGCTGGCCGACATGGAAGTGGACGGCAAAATGCGAAAGGTCATTATGCAGGCGCCGAAAAACGGCTTCTTCTATGTGCTTGACCGGCAGACGGGCGAATTGCTGCGCGCAAATCCTTACGTCACGGTCAACTGGGCCACGCATATTGATATGGAAACTGGTCGTCCGGTTGAAAATCCGGACAAGGATTTCCTGACCGGCGAATCGAAGTGGATTTTGCCCGGGCCGCTTGGCGGACATAACTGGCAGTCTATGTCGTACAATCCCAACACCGGACTTGTGTATATTCCGGCGCTCGAAAACCCGCTGGTTTTTGATGTCGAACATGACTTCAAGGCGACGGGGCGCTTTAAATATATTGAAGGCGGCTGGAATACCGGCGTCGAGTTTGGACGCATCATGGAATTATTGGGCGAGCATCCTGACCTGCCAGCGGGCAAGGGCTATATCACGGCGTTTGACCCGCTAACCGGCAAAACACACTGGACGCGCGAGCATGGCACGCACTGGAACGGGGGCACATTGTCGACTGCCGCCGATCTGGTTTTCCAAGGCAATGGCGACGGTTATTTCGTCGCTTATGACGCGAAAAACGGCGATGAATTGTGGAAGGTCAATACTTACACAAGCATCATCGCACCGCCGATTACCTATGGTGTCGGGGACGAGCAATATGTTGCCATTCAGGTTGGCTCCGGCGGTGCCGCGGGTCTGACGGAAGGGGATTTGGCAATGCCAGCCTCGGCCAAATACGGCAATTTTGGCCGCATGCTGGTGTTCAAACTCAATGGCGGTCTGTCGATTGACGAGCCGGAGCATTGGGCGCGCGAAATCCCTGAGCCGCCGATCGTCGAGGCGTCTGCGGCCCAGATCCAGCTTGGTTCCGAGCTTTATGGCGAAGTCTGTGGTTTCTGCCATGGCATCGGCGTCTATGGTGGCCCGGCGGTTCCGGATTTACGCAAAATGAGCGAGCAGACGCACCGCATGTTCAACGAGATTGTGCTTGAAGGTGTGCTGGAAGATCGCGGCATGTCGAATTTCTCCGACCGCTTGAGCGCGTCTGATGTCGATAGCATTTACGCCTATATCAACTCGCGTGCTTGGCAGGATTACAAAGTGCAGGAAGACGCTAAAGCCGAAGTAAAACCGGAAGCCCAGACCAGCGCGCTGGCAAATTAATCGGGAGCCAACTAGCGTCTAATTGACGTCTAGTTGGCGCTGCCTTTCGGCGGCAAATCTGGCACGGGCAGGTCGCGGAACTCAAGCTTTAATGTGGTGCGTTCGCCGGCCGAGTTTTCGCTGGCACTCTGGCCTTCGCGCTTTTGAATTTTGGCTTCTTCGGGCGGTCGTGCTTCTTTGTAAGCAAGGCGCGCTTCAAAGGGCCTGCCGCCCTCAATTTGCTCAAGCGCCTCTTCCACGGCATCGGCCAGCTCCGGCGAAAACGGGAGCGCATGCAAGCGCGGCGATGCGCGCAACGCGCCGCCAGCGGCCATGGGCTGGGCAAGAATGTAAATCCGGCCCGGCGTGCCATTGGCCTTGTCGGGCTCTTCGATAACCGCCCAATGCAGCTTGAACGGATTTGCAGGCGGCTCGGCAATCGCCCAGCCGCGCAAGTTTTGTGCGCCTATATACGCCCCGACATAAAGCGCGGTGACGAGAAAAATAGCCCCGATTTTAATCTCGCGCCGCCACGGGCTTGCCAGATTGAGATTGAGCAAAAGCGCGGCAACCACCGCATAGGCAATGCCGAGCAGGAGCGGAATATTCATGGCTTATCTCCAGCGCGGATGAGCGCCTTGTCGCGGGTGTAAATTTTCGACACCGCGCCAGTGGCATCAAGGCTGAAGCGCACGGCGGTCTGCTCGTCGCCTGCGCCGGTAAGCGTGTTCGTGCCAGCAAACACGACCGAGACGTTAGGGTTCAATTTCTCGACCTTGACTTTCACGCGCACGGGCTTTTCGGTCACGGCTCTGTAATGCAGCAAGTTGACGACATATTCTCCCGCGGCGATGCCCCGCAAGGTCACGGTTTCTTGGTTGAGCGGATTTTCGATGCGCTCGCCATTAACCGTTAGCGCGTCATTGAGGCTACCGCGATCGTCGCGGTCAAGATGCATCAGGCCCGCCTCGCGCGTGTCGAACCAAACCAGATTGCCTGTGGCGTCTTCGACAATCAGGTCGATATCGTCGGGATGATTATCCGGCCATTGCGCGGTGATCAAAAACTCTGCCTTGGGGTTAATTTTGCCTTGGGTAATTTCGGGGCGGATCATGATGAAGGCCACCGAAAACATGAAGGCAAACCCAAGCAGGGCATTGAACAGAACATCCGTAAACGGGCTCTGGTCGTCATTGGGTGGATACAGGCGTTTGCCAATCATGAGTTGTCTCGGCCCAATTCGAGCAGATATTCCTGCATGGCGTCGGACAATATCTGAAATTGCAGACGCAGCAGCAAATTGGCGACAAGGCCGGTCAGGGTCGTGTACAGCGCAACGGCCATGCCCGCGCTCATCTCGCCCAGCGCGGCTTGCAGGCTGGCGGCATCATATCCGCTCAGCTTGCTGATTGGGGCCAGCATCAAAATAAAGCCGATAATGGTTCCCAAAAGCCCCAGCTTCAAAACGCTGTCGGCGGCAAACCAGCCATGGTTCAGCCAGCGCGCTAATATCGCTTCGCGGTGGTCGGTGTCGAAATCGGTTGGCAGGTCATATTGGCGCTGCACCCAGCGCAACAGCCACAGCCAGCGCAAGGTAAGCACCAGCCAGATGCCGGCAATCAGATATGAAATGCCGCTGCGGTCGCCAGCGAGCAGCAGGCCGATAAGCCCTTGCTCGTTGAGCAGATAGCCAGCGAACACAATTAGGCCTGCAAGAATGAGCCCTTGCAAAAATGACGCATTTTGCGGGCGCGCACGATATTCTGACACGGATAATCTCCCTTTTAATCAGCCTCAGTTTAACGCCAGCAAAAGCCAAATGTCGAGAAAAGTGAGAGGTTTAAGCGCTTGCTATTTGGAGCCATACATGGTCGAGTTTTTCGAGGAGAATTCCAGTGAGCGATCTAACTGCCGACCAAAATGTGCCCGCAGCACCGCGGCAAACCATCAGTCTTGTTGAACTTTTAGGTTTCGCCATTCCCACGGTCGGCGCTGGCTACATGTTCTGTCTGGTGTCGCTTTACCTGATGAAATTTGCGACCGATGTATTGCTCATCGCACCGGCTGTCATGGGCTTTATTTTCGGCGTCTCGCGGTTTTGGGATGCGGTGTCCGACCCGCTGGTAGGCTATTTATCCGATAAAACCCAAACGCGCTTGGGGCGTCGGCGTCCGTGGATATTTGCCAGTATCATTCCGGTGGGTCTGAGTTTCTGGATGCTGTCGGCCCCGCCCGAAAGCTTAAGCGATAATCTTTTGGTGGCGTGGATGGCGGTTGGCGTCATCGGCTTTTACTCGGCCCAGACCATGTTTGTGGTGCCGCATATGTCGCTGGGCGCGGAACTGACGGATGATTATCACGAGCGCAATAAAATTTTCGGTGCCCGCCATGCCGGATGGATAGCTGGATATATCAGCGCGCTGGTAACTATGTACTGGCTCATACTGGCCGAAAGCGAAAGTTCCGAGGCCGTCCGCACGCTGGCGGCCGACCAGTCAACTTACGCCGCCGTGGTCACGGGCGTTATGCTTTTGATATGCGTTGTGTTCGTGCGCGAGCGACCGGAATTTTCAGGGCGCGGCGCGGAAAACCCGTTCACGGCTTTGCGCGATATTTTGCGAAACAAGCATGCCAGCCTGCTGATTTTTATCATTTTCATTGAAAATCTTGGCGGGGCTGTCATTACCATTTTGACGCTGTATAACGCCGAATATGTGCTGAACGCGCCGCAAATGGCACCGTTTTTCATTCTGAGCTATATGGTGTTTTCATTTCTTCTGACCCCGATTTGGATGCCGATTGCCAAGCGCATCGGCAAAAAACGCTTGTGGTTTTGTTCCATGATTGTCACTGCCTTCGCGTTTGGCTCCATGGCTTTTTTGCAAGAAGGCGACGATATTGTGCTGCTGGTGCTGGCGGCTATTGCGGGGGCAGCCGGTAGTTGCGGTGGCACCATCAACCCGTCCATCAAATCCGATGTCATCGACTATGACGAGTTGCAAACCGGCGAACGCAAGGAAGGCGCATATTTCTCCGCCTGGTACTTCGTCTCGAAATCGGCCTATGGCATTATGCTCATGGTCACGGGGTTTTCGCTTTCAGGGGCAGGCTTTGTACCCAAAGTTGAGCAGACCGAACTGGTGGTCAACACGCTGCGCTTCCTTTATGCCGGCGTGCCGTTCATTGCCTATATTTTCGGGGCCTTATTGTTCCTGCGGTTCAGCTTCAATGAAGCCGAACACGCCGAAGTCATTGCCGAGCTGGAACGCCAAGGTAAACGTTGAATTAAGCCTTATTCCGCCGCCAGCTTTTCCGCATCCGCATGCTGAATGCCGCGAACGAGCTTACCCGGCAATTTGCCGGTCGGTGTGCCGTCTTGATACGTCACGACCCCGCTGACAATTGTGTAGCGATAGCCCGAAATTTCCTGAATGAGGCGGCGACCGCCGGCTGGAAGGTCATGCACCATTTTCGGCTCATGCAATTGCAGCGCATCAAAGTCAATGACATTGAGGTCGGCCTTCATGCCCGGCACGATGGTGCCACGATCGTGCAGGCCGTAAAGGGCCGCCGTGCTGCTGGTTTGGGCGGCAACGGCTTTTTCAAGGCTGAAGCGGGCCCCGCGCGCGCGGTCGCGTACCCAGTGCGATAGCAAATAGGTCGGAAAACTCGCATCCGTAATCACGCCGCAATGCGCCCCGCCATCGGACAGGCTAAGCACGGTGTTCTCATTATGGAACATTTCATAAATATGGTCGTAATTCTGATTGGCATAATTCAGAAGCGGCAGGAACACATAGCCCTTGCCGTCATTTTCCATCAGCATGTCGAAAACAATTTCCGCCGGAGGTTTGCCTTGCGCTTTGGCAATCTCGGCAACACTGTCTTTGCGCTCTGGCTCGTAATTCGGCACACCGTCCTGCATCAGCCGGAACATATTGTCGAAGCCCAGCGTGATGAGGGCGCCAACGCCATTACCGCTCGGCAGGCCGCTACCCTCTTGGGTGTCGTTTTCCTGCATGAAATAAGGCGCGCCGTTAATCAGGCTTTCGCGAATTTTAGGGTCGCGCAAATTTTCAAGCCGTTCTTCGGGCGACAAGTCGGCCAGCGGCAAATATTCCGGATGCAATGAGAACGGATGCACCGTGCTTTCCCAGCCCAAAATCAGCCCCGGCGCGCGCAAGGCAATCTGGGCTTTAATATTGGCACCATTGGCGACCGCGTCATCGGTCATTTTCAGCAAATTGCGCCAGCCGTCCTTATCAACCGGGTTCTGCAACAGCGCATAGCTGACGGGCAGGCCGGTTTTTTGCGACATCTCCGCCATCCAGCCAAACTCCTCTTCGGCCGGATTGAGGTCTGACGCCATTTCAAAAATGCCGTAGCCGCCGCGCTGCATGGCCTCGGCAATGCCGATCAATTCGTCTTTATTGGCGAAGGTTCCGGGAACGGGTTTGCCGTCCTTTGCCAGATGCAACATGGTCCGCGAGGTCGAAAAACCTAGGGCACCGGCACGAATGCCTTGTTCTACAATAGCAGCCATGGCGTCAATATCATTATCTGTGGCGGCTTCGTTATTGGCGCCGCGTTCGCCCATGACATAGGCGCGAACTGCGCCATGGGGAATTTGCGTGGCAACATCGAGCGCGCGCGGCATCTTGTCCAGCGCATCGAGATATTCGGGAAATGTCTCCCAATCCCAAGTGATGCCTTCGGCCAATGCTGCGCCGGGAATATCTTCTACGCCTTCCATTAGGCCGATAAGCCAGTCATGACTGTCGGGTTTGGCCGGAGCAAACCCGACCCCACAATTGCCCATCACTGCGGTCGTCACGCCGTTCCAGCCCGATGGCAACAAATACGGGTCCCATGTAACTTGGCCGTCATAATGGGTGTGAATATCGACCCAACCTGGCGTCACAAGATCGCCCCGTGCATCGATTTCGGTGGCGGCTGCGCCTTCAAGGGAGCCGACCGTGCCAATCTCGGCAATCAGTCCGTCTTTGATGGCAATATCGGCCTCGCGCGCGGGCGCGCCAGTGCCGTCAACCAACTTTGCATTGCGGATGATAAGATCAAACATGATTGTCTCCTGAAACTAACTGTTGTCATAATCCTGCCCGATACGATACGGTTTGGCAAACTTTGGGAGTAACCATGCCTTCATCAAAAATGCGAATTGCCGCTATGGGCGCCTTTTGCGCGCTAATTGCAGGCGGTGGTGCCTTCGCTGATAGCGAACTTCTTGGAACCAAATTAACACCAATGGGGGCAGATCCGAGTGCCTCTGCCGACGGAGTGATTCCTGCCTGGACTGGCGGCTTTACCCCCCCGCCCGCCGATTATACGCCGGGCCAACCCCATATAGACCCGTTTACCGATGACGAGCGCCTTTTTACCATTAGCCATGAAAATCTAAGTGAATACGCTGATCGTCTGCCTGCCACCCAAATAGAGTTATTAACGAAGTTTGCTGGTAAATATGTCTTGGACGTTTACCCAACAAGGCGGAGCTGTGCGTTTCCTGATAGCGTTTATGCGGCAAATAAACGGAATGCTGATGGAGCGCAATTGGCAAAGGGTGGTGTTGGGTTTACAGGTGCCTGGGGAGGAGTAGCGTTTCCGGTGCCGCAAAATGCGGACGAAGTTTTATGGAACTTTAAAACCCATTTTAATGGGCGACGTTATTCCGCAAAAATAACGGGCGGAAACATGTACGAAAATGGTGTTTTTACTCGTATCGTTCGAGAAGATAAGCGTTATTCGTTTTATTATGACCCCCGGACTACTTCTTCTGCCGATTTAAAAAATAGCTTGTTCATATGGATGGGCATTTGGTCAGCTCCTCCAGCAGTCAATGGTTCAGGGTTTTCTATGACGAACACCATTGACCAAATTGCCCAGCCTCGGCCAGGTTTTATGTTCCGCCCCGATACTCGAAAAATTGTTCGGCCTGTTCCTAATGCCACAAGCTATGAGGCGCCGATGATGACTGGAGATGGCTTACGTATCGCAGATGATATGATGTTGTTTAGCGGCTCACAGGATCGATATAACTGGAAAATGAAAGGGAAAAAAACTTTATACATTCCATATAATGTCTACCGTGCAACCGACCCGGCAACTGGGATAGAAAATCTGGTAAAGCGGGACTTTTTGAATCCTGAATTCATTCGATATGAATTGCACCGGGTATGGGTCATTGAAGGAATTTTGAAGCCCGAATTTTCCCATCGTTACTCACGGCGGGTCATGTACTTCGATGAAGATACATGGATAGCGGTAGGAACAGATTTGTACGATGAGAACGGCACGCTAACCCACGGGCAAATTGGTTTTATTAAGAACTATTATGAATATCCAGCTTGCATCCAAGACTTCGATATCAAGTACGATTTGGTGCAAGGGCGGTATAATATCGATAACTTGAAAATCGAGTTCGGTCCGGCGAATCTAGACGATGATAAGATAAGCAGTCGCTCTTTTGGCTCAGCAGCTCTTAAACGGGCGGTTGGCAGATAAACCATCTCTAGTCTAGACTAGAGATTATTTGAAAAGAAGTTGTTACTATGAAATCCTTTATTGAGATTAAACAAATTTTGTTGAATACCGCGGTTTTTTTTGCCTTGGTGTTAAGCGGAAGTGCCTTAGCCAATTCAAATTTTCCAAATTCTAACCAAACACCTATCGGTGCAGAGAAAGATGCAAACCAAGAGGGAACTATACCAGAGTGGACGGGAGGTTTAACCGAACCTCCTGAAGGATATTCCGAGGGAGAGTATCATGTCGATCCATTTCGTGATGATGAAGTTAAGTTCACTATTTCGGCCAAAAATTTAGACGATCATCGTGCAAAATTGACTGACCTCCAAACGGCTCTTTTAAAAAGATATCCCGAAAAGTTTGTCGTCAATGTGTTTCCAACTCGGCGAAGCTGCGCTTACCCCGAGTTTATATACGAGGCCACAGCTAAGAACGCGAGAACCGCTAAGGTGATAGAACAAGGATATGGTTTTTCTGGAGCTTCGGCAGGCTTTCCCTTCCCTGAACCAAAGGATGCCTTCGAAGTTTTGTTTAACCACGAGGCAAGTTACTTTGGGCTAAAATATAGTGCGAAAACATCTGGGGGCACTATGAACCCAGATGGAACGTTCACTAGGACTGTTCGCCGAGATCGCCGTTTAGCATTTTACCATCAACCTGATTATTCTTCCGCGGAATTGGACAATAGATACTTTGTCTGGAGAGCCGAATGGAGCGATCCACCACTGGCAAAAGGCCAGGCCTTTTCTGCTACAAATACAATTAATCAGGTTAAGCAACCCCGGTTTGGTTTTATGTGGAACCCTGCCACCCAAAGAGTAATTGCGGCACCTTATTCTGCCTATTCTTATACTGCCCCAATGATGACGTCTCAGGGAATGAGAATTTCCGATGATATGTTTTTGTTTAACGGAGCTCCTGATCGATATGACTGGAAGCTTGTTGGGAAAAAGGAAATTTATATTCCTTATAACTCCTATGCAGCAACCAGCTCGAATTTGAAACTCAATGATCTTCTGCGGCCTGAGTTTCTGAACCCCGAACATATTCGTTACGAATTGCATCGGGTGTGGGTAATTGAGGGAGAGCTTAAGCCTGGAAAAAGTCATAAGTTCGCAAAACGCACTCTCTATTTCGATGAAGATAGTTGGATTGCAGTGGCCTCAGATTTATTCGACCAAAACGATGTTCTTACGCATGGCCAATTTGGATTTATCAAAAACTATTACGAACATCCGGCATGTATTCAGGATTTTGATGTTTTGTACGAATTAGGGTCCGGACGCTACAATGTTGACAATCTAAAACTTGAATACGGACCAGCGAACCTAAATGATCCAGATGTAACTAGCCGTACTTTTGGGTCAGCCGCTCTTCGTCGCAGTGGTAGTCGCTAATAAATTGCCAAATTTCCCAGTCCATCCCGATACTATAAAAGGCTTCCTAAAGCACAACGAAGGGATGGCCCTTTATACGAATGCACTAGCTTGCGCACCGTTTGGTTTGTGTGTCGAGATAGGCAGCTATTGTGGCAAGTCCACGGTGTATTTAGGCACTGCTTGTCAGCAAGCGGGGGGCTTGTTGGTGGCGGTTGACCATCATCGCGGCTCGGAAGAAAACCAGCCGAACGAAGAGTATTTCGACCCCGATCTGGCCGACCCGTCGGGCGGTATGTCATCGCTGGCGCATTTCCGCGATACGCTGGCGCGCGCCGGACTGGAAGATTGTGTGGTGCCTGTTCTGACGCGTTCCGAACTGGCCGCGCAAGCCGTCGCCGGGCCGGTGAGTTTCGTTTTCATTGATGGCGGTCATTCCATGGCCGCGGCGATGGCGGATTATCGCAACTGGGCGACGCGCGTTATGACAGGCGGCACATTGGCGATACACGATGTGTTTCCAGACCCTGCCGATGGCGGGCGTCCGCCGTTTGAAATCTATCAACTGGCGATGAACTCAGGATTGTTTGAGGAGATAGACGCCGTGCATTCGCTACGCCTGTTGCGTCGGCTTTAAATCTTACTTTCGACAAATAAGCCATGCGCTGGCGTCATCCGGTGCACAGCATCATGGGCCAGCAAAACAGCGCCTGCTGTCCATGCTGGCTGCTCAACCGGCCAGAAGGTTTCTTCTTCNACCTGCATGCCCATCCAGTAAGCNCCATNNGCNTCGCGGAACTTATCGAGCCAGCCGAGATGCNNGGCGGCTTGCTCNGTCTTGCCCAAAGCCATTAGCGCAAGAACGAGTTCGGCGCTTTCGGCGACCGTGACCCAAGGCTCGTCGGACACGCAGCGGCATCCAAAGCCATCAATCACGAAATTGTCCCATCGCGCCTGCAATCTCTCAGTGGCGGCGGACGCATCCAAGGCACCGCTTAAAACCGGATAATACCAGTCCATCGAATAGCGCGCTTTTGAGCCCCATGTGCGGTCAAAACGCTCCGGGCAATGGGCGAGTGTGTGGCCCAGCCGGTCGCGCGCGGCGCGCCAGCTATCGACGGGCTTGCCCAGCAATGTGCCCAGCTTTATGGCGTGGCCCAGACTTTTGTAAATTGAGCTGTTTCCGGTCACAAGGCTGTCTTCTTCCGGTGTGCCCGGGTCGCGCGCGGTCCANCGAATGTCGCCTTCGTCATATTGCAGGCCCAGAACGAAAGTGATGGCGGCCTCGACACACGGCCAGAGATTTTGCGTATAGGCCATATCTTGAAAGATCAGGTGATGGTGAAGGGCGGCGGTTGCAATATAGGCGGTGAAATTTGTGTCGCGGACTTTGTGTCCGGTGTCCATGCCTTCGGTGGTGAACTGGTGCAATTCCATATCAATCGGCACCGCGCTGCCAAGCTGCCCCCACCACGAGCCGTCATCAAGCTGGCTGTTTTGCAAATAGGCGATGGCTTTTTCAGCCGCCGCGCGTTCGCCCAGAATATGCAATCCCATTGTCGCTTCCAGATGGTTCCACGGGTCAATGACCCCGCCCTTGAACCACGGAATTGAGCCATCGGCATTTTGCAGGCGCGCTATTGTCGCGCGCGTACCGTCAAAATAACCAAGGTCAGGCGCGCGCATCAGGCATCTTCCGGCTTGTCAAAATACATCACCAGACTTTTGCCCATCAGCGGATCCGCCAAACGCGAAAGCAGACGCAGCGCCGGCGGGTTAGTCAGAATTTCGGCCTCCAGCAATCGCCGGTACCCGCGCACCAGAACATGGTCATTATTGTCGACGCCGACGGCGCATTTCAGCCACCAATAGGGGCTGTGCAGGCCGTGGGTGAGGTGGCGGGTCAGATATTTGAACCCCATGGCCTCGATATCGCGGCGCAAGAGCTGGCGCTTGAAAATACGTACATGCCCGCCCGGCGTGTCGTAATACGCGCGGGACAGGAGCCAGCAAATTTGTTCCGGCCAGCGATGCGGCACCGAGATGCCAATGCGCCCGCCCGGTTTGGTAATACGCCAAATTTCAGCCAGCGCGCCGCCATAATCGGGGATGTGTTCGAGAACCTCCGAGCAAATCAGCCGGTCAAAATAATTATCCGAAAATGGCAAGGACAGCGCATCGCCGACCATCAAATCATAGCGGCGTGCGTGGCCGGTTCGCGGTTCAAGGTCGGGGTTTTCTAGAAACCCGCTTTGCGTGGTCAAAACATCCTCCAGCCACAAATCGAGGCCGACCGAATGGCAACGTCGGTGGAAATAGGCGGCGTGCGTGTGGCGCCCGCGGCCGCATCCCAAATCCAGTATACGGTGCCCGTCCTCAAGGCGGAGGATGTCTAGGTTAATCGTCTGCATTTACTCAGGCGACTTTCTGGGTCGCAATGGTTTGCCGGTAAAGCTGCACCACATTGCGGGCGCAACGCTCCCATTTGAAATTATCAAGAATGTGCTGGCGTGCCTTGAAGGACATGTCGGCACGGCTATCTTCGTCGCGCAGCAGGCCATCAATGGCGCGCGCCAGCTCTGACGGGTTGGAATGGGGTACTACAATTCCTGCATCGCCGACCACTTCCGGCAGCGAGCCGCCATCGGTCGCCACCAGCGGCACGCCGCATGACAGCGCTTCGCCAGCTGGAAATCCGAACCCTTCATATACCGACGGCGATACGGCAATGGTGGCTTCGGCGTATAGGTCGCGTATGTCTTCGCCCGAAAGCCCGGAGATGAATTTGACGCGGTCGCGAATGCCAAGCCGGTTCAATTCATCCATGGTCTGGCCTTCGCGCAAGCGTCCGACCACCACGAGTTCCAGATCCGGATGATCGGCCAGCAGCATGTGATAGGCACGAATGAGATAAATCAGCCCCTTGAGCGGCACGTCGGCGCTGGCGGTTGCCATCAGCCGGTTTTTGCGCCGCGTGATGTGGGGTTGGGGCGTAAACAATTCATGGTCAATGCCGTGATGAATTCGCACCATGCNCTGCATCGGTATTTTGAAGTCCTTATGCACATCGCGNTTGGTGCTGTCGGAGACGACGATGAGCGGGTCGAGNGCGCGCGCTACTTTCATCTGCATGTTCAAAAACGAATACCAGCGCCATTTCANAAATTTGANCCANGGCCACTTCGCNTGCGCGATATCAATGCGGCGGTCTTTNGTAATNGGGTGGTGGATGGTGCCGACGACGGGCAGGCCCATATCGCGNACATCGAGCATGCCGNAACACAGCGTTTGATTGTCGTGCATGATGTCATATTGGTCGATTTTNTCGCGCATATAATCGGCCATGCGTACCCCGAAAGTATAGGGTTCTGGGAANCCNCCCCAATTATGGCTCCACCATTCAAACAAATCCGTCTTATTGCCCATTATCTCNCNGTTCAAACATGNGATCGGGTTTTCGCGCGCATACATATCAAGCGANGGCAGCTTGATGAGGCCGATGCGNGGGTCAAGTTCGGGATAGGGGGGGCCGGAAATCACATCNACATGATGGCCGAGGTCGACCAGNGCTTTGGAAATCAGCCGCATATAAATGCCTTGGCCGCCCGTATGCGGGTCGCTGCGATAGCTTGGAAGAAGAATACGAAGCGGTGCGCCGTCTGCGATTTCTGCTATNCGCTGCGGCGCGGCGTCNGAAANNTTNTCTGGTTTGTTCATAAANTGCCGAACNCTATCAACTCNTACGGCGCGGACTATAGGCNACGGGCTGGCAGGATGTAAACCGCGTAAATTANNCGAATCTGCGNCCCANCCAGTCGNTCATCAACCGGCTNAGTTCCTGTGGTTTTTCGTTTTGCGTCCAGTGCCCGCAATCGCGAATGAGNTGTGTTTCCANATCGGCAACATATTTTGGCATGTTTTCGGCCATAGANGGNGGCAGGAAAGGGTCGTTTTCGGCACATACCATAAGGCAGGGAACGTCCACTTTCTGCTCGAAATCGGCGCTGTTTTCCCAGTTACGGGTAAAATTNCGATACCAGTTTATGCCNCCGCGAAANCCGCTGCGCGTGAAAGCNCGGTGGTAATGGTCAAAATCGGCAGGGTGCAGGATTGGTTGGCCGGGCCAGTCGGCTTCGNCGCTGTCCAGTATTTTNAAAATGGCGAAGTTTTCCCAGCCTGNGCCCANTTCCGGNACGGCTTNGGTTTCTTCNGGGTCNGGCCCGCGGTAAAAGCACCGCAAAGCGCGTGCCGTATCAGCGTCGAATACAGCTTCGGCGCGCCCGTGTTCCTGAAACGCGACAATGTAGAAATCATCACCCATTGCCAGGCGAAAAGCCTCGATTGGGTCGAGTGTAAGGCGGGGAATAAACGGTGTGTTGACCCCGATCAGTCCGGCGAGGCGGGAGGGGTGGTAAAATGGCAAAGACCATGTCACGATACCGCCCCAGTCATGGCCGGTAAAAACCGCCTGCTCGATATCCAGCGCATCCAGCATCGCTGCCAAATCATCGCAAAGATGTTGCATGTCATAAAGCGAAACGCTGGCGGCGTCGCGGGCATCGCTTTTGGCAAGTCCGGTATAGCCGTAGCCGCGCTGGTCGGGCACAATTACATGAAAGCCTGCATCGACCAGCGGCGGCACAATCAGCCGCCAGCTATAGGCAATTTCGGGAAACCCGTGGCACAGCACGACAGATGGCCGGTCATTGCGCGGCGTGCCAGCCTGAAACACGGCCATGTTCAAATCCGGCAATTCCAGATATTCGGGCTCATCCCAATCGATTAAACTCATAATTGCGTCTCCATTAGGCGCGATGATATGAGCAATCGGGCCGGGTCGCAATCTATCAACAGCAAATAGGGGGCAATTAGCTTGCCTGACCGAGCGCGCTGATAATGAAGTCAGACAAGATGCGCTCATCGCCGCGATGCCACATCTCAAAAACCAGATCGGCATGGCGGCGCGCTTCGTTAATGCGCCTGTCCTGATGCGCCAGATCGGTATCGCGGCGCAGCGCGTGGACAATTACGGGGGCTGGCATGTGTAATCTCGTCGTCTGGGGTGTGTCCGATATTGGTATTAATAATCATTAGCAACTAGAGAACGGCAAGGCAAGGGAAAAATAACTGGATGGAGATGTAAGGCGGAGATGTAAGGCGGAGATGTAGGGCAGAAATGCAGGGCGGGATGTGGAGCGAATATCTAGAGCGAACATCTAGAGTCAAGATCTAGAGCGAAACCGTGAAATTAGGTCAATGTCGGTTTAACCAACGTCATGGGGGCCATTGCTTGCAGCGGCTTCCAGACCCGTCACCCCCATAGTGAGGGGGCGGGCGGGGAAACGAGAGGCCCGTCAAACACCAGCCTGTCGGGGCGTTCTTCGGTCAACCATAACGGGCCGTCAAGGTCGGCGAGGTCGGCCAATTGCGCCAGCAAATGCGCCGGCGCAATCGACAGCGAAGACGCAACCATGCAGCCGATCATAACGTTGAGATTGCGGGATTTGGCGGCCTTTACCATTTCAAGGGCCTGGGTGAAGCCGCCGGCTTTGTCGAGCTTTACATTCACCCAGCCATAGGCGGGCGGCAGGGGTTCAAGGTCGCTTGTCTCGTGCACGCTTTCATCGGCGCAAAATGGCAGATCGATATCTGAGAGCGCATCTTGTTCGCGGGTGGCGACGGGTTGCTCAAAAAACATCACATCATGGGCGGCCAGCAAATGCGCGTAGCGGGCAAGCTCTTGCACGCGCCAGCCCTCATTCGCATCCACAATCAGCTTGGCATCGGGGCGCGCGTGGCGAATTTCGCGCAAGCGTGTAACGTCAGCCAGCACGCCTTCGCGACTGCCCAGCTTGACTTTCAACAGCGGAAAGGCGCGCGCTTGCGTGGCTGCATGGGCCATCGCGTCAGCCCCGTCCAAAACCACGGTGAAGGCGGTTGTCAACGCGCGTGGGCGCGACATCTGAGCGAGTTGCCAGACAGGTTTGCCGGTCGCTTTGGCTTCCAAATCCCACAGCGCGCAATCGAGCGCACACCGCGCCGCGCCGGGCGGCAGCGCGGTTTGCAGATCGGCGCGCGACATGCCCGCGCATATGGCCCCGCGCGACTGCTCGATGGTCGCGGTAACGGTTTCAACCGTCTCGCCATAGCGGGGATAGGGCAATGCTTCGCCATGCCCGCGCACGCCGCCATCGGAAATTTCCACGCTAACCGGCTCGGCGCGCACCTTGGTGCCGCGCGCGATGGCGAACTTGCGTCGCAAGGGAAAAGTCTCTGCAGTGATGGAAATGGAGCGGGTCAAATTGCGCCTTTTTTGAGGTATTCGGCACTCTAGCACGCGCGGCGCGCATGCGGCAAAAAAGCGTCGGCGGAAAACACAAAGACGGGTTGCCCTGCAAGATAAATTGCCTATAGTTTGGTCAACTTTTAGTTCTCAGGGAGAAAGACATGGCGAAGATCACCTTTGTCGAGCATGACGGAACCGAACACGTTCTAGAAGGCGAAGACGGCATGACCGTTATGGAATTGGCAATTAAAAACTCAGTGCCCGGCATTGATGCCGATTGCGGTGGCGCGTGTGCTTGTGCAACTTGCCATGTCTATCTGCGCGAAGAATGGGCCGAAAAAGTTGGCAAAGCCGTTGAAATGGAAGAAGACATGCTCGATTTCGCGTTTGATGTGCGCGACAATAGCCGCCTGTCATGCCAGATCAAAGTGAGCGGCGCCATTGACGGCCTGACCTTGGATTTGCCCGAAAAACAATTCTAGCGTTTATCAAACACTGAAAATTCGTGAGCAATACTGCTTTCAATGAGTTGCCGCCACACCGGTTCGGCGATCTCGGTTGACAAGTTTTGCGCCTGCGCCTCGGCGAGCACAAGCCGGATAACCTCTTCAATGCGGGCTTCGTCGCGCACCGTCTGGCGTGCAGGCTTTACCTTTCCCGCCGCTTCGATGAGCTGTTGGCGTTCGGCAAGCAGCCCAACGAGTTTTTTGTCCAATATGTCTATCCGGTTTCGGATGTCGGCCATTTCGGGGCAGGGAACCGGCGCGCGCGCATTCATGGGAGTTGCTCCATTGGAATAGTCAATTTTGACCCTATATATCTGGCATAAGCGGGGATTTCCAGTGCGGCAAAAAAACTGCTTGTTTGGATGCCGAAAAAACCTTAAAACACACTCTAAATTCGGTAAATAAATAATTACCGCAAAATTTATGTAGATTATATTTAACGGAGACGCGCATGGCGCAGCAGGCAATCGAAACGGATGTTGTTATTATCGGAGCAGGCCCGGTGGGGCTGTTTGCGGTGTTTGAACTTGGGCTGCTGGATATGAAGGCGCATCTCATCGACATTTTGGACAAGCCGGGCGGTCAATGCGCCGAGCTTTATCCTGAAAAGCCGATTTACGACATTCCCGGCATGCCGGAAGTTTCCGGCCAGCAGCTAACCGACCAGCTGATGGCGCAGGCTGCGCCGTTTAATCCAGAGTTTCATTTCAACCGCATGGTGACCGGCCTTGAGAAAAAGGCTGATGGTAGCTGGCAGGTGACGACCGACGAAGACGAGGTTTTTACCTGCAAAGTGGTGGTCATTGCGGCTGGTGGGGGCAGTTTCCAGCCCAAAAAACCGCCTGTGCCGGGCATTGAAGCCTTTGAGCAGAGCAATAGTAGCGATGGCAATGGCGTGCATTATGCGGTGCGGAAAATGGAAGCCTTCCGCGACAAGGATATTCTGATTTCCGGTGGCGGGGATTCCGCGCTGGACTGGGTTTTGAACCTGCAACCCATCGCCAAATCGATGACGCTGGTGCACCGGCGCGACGAGTTTCGTGCTGCGCCTGATAGCGTCAATAAAATGCGCGCGCTGGTGGCCTCGGGCGATGTCAATCTGCATATCGGCCAGATCACCGAATTACAAGGCGACGGTGGCGCACTGACGGGGGCCAGCCTAAAACCGAAAGAGGGCGACCCGCTTGTCTTGCCCTGCACGAGTTTTTTGCCGTTTTTCGGGCTAACCATGAAGCTGGGGCCGATTGCCGATTGGGGGCTGAATTTGAACGAAAATCTGGTCGAGGTGGATACTGAAAAATTCGCCACCGATCAGGACGGCATTTATGCGGTCGGCGATATCAACACCTATCCGGGCAAGCTGAAGCTTATTCTGAGCGGTTTTCACGAAGTGGCGCTGATGGCCCATGATGCGTTCAAGCGCGTGCATCCCGACCAGAAGCTGACCTTCCAATACACGACATCAAGCACCAGCTTGCAGAAAAAACTGGGCGTGCAATAGCGCTCAGTTTTGCGACCGCAAGTGCCGCAGACTGGCGCGCAGATAGTCATAGCCGGTCATCACGGTCAGCAGCGCCGACAGCCACAGCATCACAAAACCGAGTGTCAAAACGCCCGGCAGCAGCGCGTCGCCCGTTGGCCCGGCGAGCAGGCAGCCCAGCGCGATCATTTGCAGGGAAGTTTTATATTTCGCCAAAGTTGACACTGGCAGCGTGACGTCGCGCCCGTTCAAAAACTCGCGCAAACCCGATACCAATATCTCGCGTGCAATGATGATGAGCACGGCGGGCAAATGCGCCAGCGTGATGATGTCGGCGCTGATTAGCATGACGAGGCAAATCAGCACCATCAGCTTGTCGGCAATGGGGTCAAACATGCGCCCGAAATCCGACAGGGCATCGAATTTGCGCGCCAGATAGCCGTCAAAAAAATCGGTAATTGCGCCCAGCGCGAATACTGTAACCGCAAGCCAATGACCGAGCGGGGCGGCCACATAAAAACTCAGATAGACGACCACCACCGAGGCAATGCGAAACATTGTCAGATAATTGGGAATTTGTTTCATCATGGCACGCTATTGCCCCTCGCCGTGAAAATGATCATAGATGATTTTTGCCATTTTCGCGCTGATGCCATCAACCTTTTCGAGATCGGCCAAGGCCGCGCGTCCGACCGCGCGTGCCGAGCCGAAATGGTGCAAAAGCGCGCGCTTGCGATTGGCCCCAATGCCGGAGATTTGGTCCAGCGCATTGCGGCGCAAATCCTTTTGCCGTTTGGCCCGATGCCCGCCAATCGCGTATCTGTGCGCCTCATCGCGCAACCGTTGCAAATAATACAAAACCGGCGAATTTGTCGGCAGCATGAAGTCAGCGGCCTCGTGCCGGAAAAAGCGTTCCCGACCAGCATCGCGGTCCGGGCCTTTGGCAACGCCGACCAGCGCAATATCAGTCAGTCCAAGCTCTTCGAGCACACCATGGGCGACGTTTAATTGCCCGCGGCCGCCATCGACAAGGATCAAGTCCGGCCAGGCTTCCGATCCGGGCTTGTGTTCGCGCGCAAGCCGCCCATAGCGGCGGGTGAAAACCTCGCGCATCATCGCATAATCATCGCCGGGCACCGTATCGTCATTCTTGATGTTGAATTTCCGGTACTGGTTTTTCACAAAACCCTCGCTACCGGCCACAATCATACCGCCGATCTGATTGGTTCCCTGCAAATGGCTGTTGTCAAACACCTCAATGCGCTGCGGCGGGGCCTCAAGGTCAAAGGTTTCGGCGACATCTTCCAGCAGGCGGCGCTGATTGTCGCTCTCGGCAACATGTCGGGCCAATGCCTCGCGCGCGTTTTGCGCGGCCATGTCGACCAGCGCCTGTTTGCTACCGCGCTGTGGGCAGTGCAGGGCAATTTTGCCGCCCGCCCGCAGCGACAAAGCCTCGGCCAAAAGCGCGGCGCCGGACATTTTTTCGCTGACCAGAACCAGCGCCGGTGCGGGCCGGTCGTCATAGAACTGACCGATAAAGGCTTCCAGAATTTCAGCCGGGCTACGGTCGCGGTCATGGCGTGGGAAGTAAGCCTTATTGCCAAGGTTCTGTCCGGCGCGGAAAAAGAAAACCTGAACGCAAGAAGCCCCGCCCTGATTGGCAATGGCAATGACATCGGCTTCGCCAATATCGGAAAAATTGACATTGCTTTCCTGCTGAACATAAGTGAGCGCGCGAATGCGGTCGCGCGCGGCGGCGGCCCCCTCAAAATCGAGATTGGCGCTGGCGGTTTTCATTTTTTCGACAAGCTGATCTTGAACCGCGCGGCTATTGCCCTTCAAAAAATCATGGGCTTGCCCTACCAGCTCGCCATAATCGGCAGAGCTAATCTCGCCCGTACACGGCGCGCTGCAGCGTTTTATCTGATATAGCAGGCAAGGCCGCGTGCGGCTTTCATACACGCTGTCCGAGCACGAACGCAGCAAAAAGGCGCGCTGCAATGTGTTGAGCGAGCGGTTGACGGCACCTGCCGAGGCGAACGGGCCAAAGTAGGAGCCCGGCCGCCGCCGCGCGCCGCGATGCTTTATCAGTTGCGGCACGGCATGGTCATCGGCCAGCAGGATATAGGGAAAGCTTTTATCGTCGCGCAGCAGAATATTGTAGCGCGGCCGCAGTTTTTTAATCAGATTGGCTTCCAGCAGCAGCGCGTCGGTTTCGGTTTCGGTGCGGATAAACTCCATATCCCGCGTCGCCTCAATCATACGCAGAATACGATTATTGTGACCCGTCGGGCGCGCATAGGACCGCACGCGCGCTTTCAGATTTTTGGCCTTGCCGACATAGAGCACCGTGCCCCCGCCATCCAGCATGCGATAGACGCCTGGGCCCGCTGGCAGCGTCGCCACTTTTTCCTCAATCAACTTGATGCCCTGTAGTTCCGGCACGTTTCGCGTCCTTTATTCTGCCACCTATTTTGCAGGCTATTGGCGCTTGGATAGTAAAAGAATTCGATGCGCGAGGCTTAACAAAAAATGGCAAAAAAAGTACCCACGGGTTGTGTGGATAAGTCTGTGTATTGAAATCGGAATTGGGTGCCAAGTTATTGATTTTGAACCCATCGCAACTCTATGCCCAAAAAATGTGCAAATCGGCTAAGTAGTTGAATTTATGTTATAAAAAATTTTCAACACCCTAAAAAAAATATTTGTTTTTACCGATTTTATGGCTTTACAAAAACGCCATTATTGTGCAGCAGCATGTGAAAAACTCTGCATCAAGCAAAAAAATCCATGAATTTAATAGCTTAGGTGGTTTCGGCCTGAGAAATCGCAGGGTCGCGGCGACTTAATCTTTCAATTTCGACGCCCACACCGGCGGCTTCGGCGATGGCTTCGGGCTTTTCGAGCCGTATACGCAGCCGAATTATGCGCGCATCGGCCAGCAAACGGTCGGCAATTTCTTCTGCCAGCACTTCGACCAGATCGGTATGACCGCCAGCCAGCACTTCTTTGATCTGTTTGGTCAGGGTTTCGTAGCACACCACATCGGCGATAGTGCCGGTCGTTGTGGTATCGGCTCCCTCAACGGCTTCCTCAACAGACGCATCGACATTAATAATGACCGGCTGGGCTTGCGCGCGCTCGTGATCGTGAATGCCGATGCGCGCCGGCAGCACAAGGTCGCGGATGAAGACCCGACGCAACCCTCGTGTGGCGCTTGCCATGGTCGAAATATCGGCAAAATTTTGCTGGTTCATGTGGTGTCTTTCTCTGGTCTTTTAGTCGCTGACTTTTATTCCTGACAAATATGTCTGGTATCCCTGACAAATATGTCTGGCCTTACTCCTTAACTTGCGTCACATCCGGCGTTTCCCAAGCAAGGTGCTGGCCGCCATCCAGCGCAATCATTTGTCCGGTCATTGCGTGCGCCGACAAGATATAGCGCACCGCGCTGACAATGTCGTCCGGGTTTGCGCCATGTCCGAGCGGCACGAGGCGGGTCTGTTTGTCAAACTCAGCCTGATCCTGACGCGGATTGGGCAGCGTCGGGCCGGGGCCGATGGCGTTCACGCGAATGCCCTTTGGTGCCAAGGCTTGCGCGGCGGTCTGCGTCAGCGTCCATAAGCCAGCCTTGGAAATGGTGTAGCTGGAAAAATCCGGCGTCAGCCGCCACACGCGCTGGTCGATAATGTTGATGATAGACGCGCGTGCTTCGGCCTGCTGCGCGAAATCGCGCATCAGCAAAGCCGGCGCGCGCAAATTTGTATCGAGATGCGTGTCCCAGCTCTCTACGGAAAAATCATCAATCGTGTCGCGTTCAAAGCAGGAGGCATTATTGATCAAAAGCGTAACCGGCCCGAAAGCTTCCGCCAGCTTTGGGATGAGCTGTGTGGTCGCGGGCGCTTCACTGAGGTCGGCTTGCAAGGCGACGGCCCGCCCACCGCGCTTTTCGATGTCGGCGCACAGCGTTTGCGCCGCGTCAGCCGAGCGCGCGTAATGCACACCGACGGCCCATCCGTCGGCGGCCAGATTTTCCGCCAGCGCCCGCCCGATACGTTGGGCTGCGCCGGTAATAAGGGCGACACCGTTCATGCGCTTGATGTAGCAGGTTTACGCGATTGCGCCAATATCGCGTTGATTTACGGGCTGGAATTTTACGCAAAACACCTCTATAGTCCACGTCAGTTGCCTTAGGTTAAAAATAATAAGGAGATCCCAGATGCGACTTTTACCCTTAATGCGTCCACCCTCAATTCATCTTGTGTCGACCGCGCGCACATTGCTGGCAGTTGCGCTATTCACCGGCGTTTCGGCGGCCAATGCACAAATGATTGAAATGATGAAAATGGATGATGCGCGCTATTATCTGCTTGGGTCTGTCGGTTATGCCGAATTCAATTACAACCAGTCCGATATTTCCGATGTCGATGGTCTGAGCCCCGACGATTCCGATGTGATGGTGCGCGGGGGTCTTGGCATCAAGATTTCAGATGTGTCGGCTTTTGAAATTGTGCTTTCGGATCTTGGATCTCCGGCGCAGATCGACAATATTGCCGCCGTTCTCACAAGCAAGGTCGACACCGAATTGGACGAAGTGTTCGAGTTTAGCGTGGTCACGCAATTTGACACGGGCTCGTCTTTCAAACCCATCGGGCGGCTCGGCTTTTTCTCCTTTGACGGTGATAAAAACAGCGGCGAGGATTTGCTGATTGGCGTAGGGCTGCAACGCGAAAACATTCGCTTTGAAATCCAGCGTTATGATTTTGAAGTTGCGCCGATCAATACCGTATCGTTCAGCTATCTGATCCCGTTCAGCGACTAGGCGCGGCCCCTTAGGGGCCTTTACGTCTACGGCTTGAGCCGCGGCCACCAGAACTGCGACGCGGTGGCTTTTTGCCGCCTCCTGTCCCGGTATCGCCGCGCGCGTCGATATCCGACTGGCGGGCAAACGGGTCATCGGCCACCGCCAGCTCGGTTTCCTGCAGACGTTTGATTTCGTCGCGCAGCCGCGCTGCGGTTTCAAATTCGAGGTCGGCGGCGGCTTCGCGCATTTGCGCTTCCATCCCTTCGATATGGCTGCGTAGATTGTCACCCAGCAGCGGCGCTTGGGCTTCCTCCAGCGCCTCGCGCACGCGATAGGGGCCGGGCGCGGTTTCGTTTTCGCGCTCGCCCATGCCTTCAAGAATATCGCCGATGTTTTTCTTCACCGACGCCGGCGTGATGCCATTGGCCGTGTTATGCGCCACCTGCTTTTCGCGCCGCCGGTTGGTTTCCGCCATGGCGCGTTCCAGCGAGCCGGTCATCTGGTCGGCATAAAGCAGAACCCGCCCGTCAATATTGCGCGCCGCGCGACCGATGGTTTGCACCAGCGAGGTCTCAGACCGCAAAAAACCTTCCTTATCGGCGTCGAGTATCGCCACCAGCGCGCATTCGGGAATATCCAGCCCCTCGCGCAGCAGATTGATGCCGATGAGAATATCAAAAGCCCCAAGCCGCAGGTCGCGCACAATCTCAATGCGCTCCAGCGTGTCGATATCCGAATGCATATAGCGCACCCGCAAGCCCTGTTCGTGCATATATTCGGTCAGGTCTTCCGCCATTTTTTTCGTCAGCGTCGTCACCAACACACGCTGGCTGGCGGCGCTGGCCGTGTGGCACTCGGCAATCAGATCATCGACCTGGCTGGAGGCCGGACGGATCTCGCATGTCGGGTCAATCAGGCCGGTCGGCCGAATGACCTGCTCGACAAAAATGCCGCCGGTGCGATCCATCTCCCAACTGCCGGGCGTGGCCGAGACATGCACGGTTTGCGGGCGCATAATATCCCATTCTTCAAATTTCATGGGCCGGTTGTCGACGCAGCTTGGCAGCCGAAAGCCGAACTCGGCCAAAGTCGATTTGCGGCGAAAGTCGCCGCGAAACATGCCGCCGATTTGCGGCACCGTTACATGGCTCTCATCTGTAAACACCAGCGCGTTGTCGGGCAGATATTCAAACAGCGTCGGCGGCGGTTCGCCGGGCTTACGACCTGTCAGATAGCGCGAATAGTTTTCAATGCCCGCACAGCTTCCGGTGGCTTCCAGCATTTCAATGTCGAATAATGTGCGCTGCTCCAGACGCTGGGCTTCCAGCAGGCGTCCTGCCGCTTCAAACTCTTCAAGCCGTGATTTCAACTCGTCTTGAATATGCAGCACGGCCTGTTTCAGCGTCGGGCGCGGGGTGACGTAATGCGAATTGGCATAAACCCGCACGCGCTCAAGATCGGCTGATTTTTGTCCCGTCAACGGGTCGAACTCGGTAAGCGTGTCGATCTCGTCGCCGAACAGCTCGATGCGCCAAGCCCGGTCTTCATAGTGGGCGGGGAACAGATCAATAGTGTCGCCGCGCACGCGGAAATCGCCGCGCGCAAAGCCCATATCATTGCGCCGATATTGCAAGGCGACGAGGTCGGCGAGCAATTGCGAACGGCCAATTTCCAGCCCCTTCGACAATTCCAGCGTCATGCTGGTATAGCTTTCCACCGAGCCGATGCCGTAAATGCACGACACCGACGCCACAATAATCACATCGTCGCGCTCCAACAGCGCGCGCGTTGCCGAATGGCGCATGCGGTCGATCTGCTCGTTAATATTGCTTTCTTTTTCGATATAGGTGTCGGTGCGCGGCACATAGGCTTCGGGCTGGTAGTAATCGTAATAGGACACGAAATACTCGACCGCATTTTCCGGAAAGAAAGATTTGAACTCGCCGTAAAGCTGCGCCGCCAGCGTTTTGTTCGGGGCCAGAATAAGCGCCGGACGCTGCGTGTGGTTGATGACTTGGGCCATGGTGAACGTTTTGCCCGAACCGGTAACGCCCAGCAACACCTGATCGCGCTCGCCGGCGGCAATGCCCGACACCAACTCGCCAATCGCTTGGGGTTGGTCGCCGGCTGGCTCAAAATCGGATACGAATCCGAAGGCTTTGCCGCCCTCGGTTTTTTCCGGCCGCAGGGCGCGGTGTGGAATAAACTGGGCGAGCTGGTCTTCGCTCATGCCCGGTTCGGGAACCGGGGCGAGGTCTTTGCGGCCCGTCAGGCTTTGTTGCTCTTCCGACATGAGCCAAATATAGACCTTTTCGCGGGCATGTCATCTGCCCGTGCGGTTTTGTCCGCCGGTCGGCGGGCTAGCGCCGCGTGCCTTTATTGGTTGGTAAGTCTTTATGGCTCGGCAAAAAATGCAACAGGACATAAAGCAGATATTCACAAATCCGGTACACCCATCGCAGAACGTAGAAAATGCCAGCGCCGATCAGCATCGCGCCGAACACATAGCCAAGGGTTAATAATGCAGCCAGTAAAATATTCATCGCACATCTCCACTCTTTTTCTTCAGCTTCAGTTTTTCACCTGGCGGCTAAATAAAGCGTTAATCGTGCGGGCCCCGCCGGTCGGTTTGGCCTTGCGTCGAAAAAGCGGGCGGCGTAATTTGAGCCTCCTTCTGAATTGACAATGGATTTCGTCATGGGATTTTTTTCGGACAGTCTGTCACGCGTACAACCCTCCGCGACCATCGCGGTCACTGACAAGGCGCGCGCGCTTCGCGCCGAAGGGCGCGACGTTATCGGCCTTGGTGCCGGTGAGCCGGATTTCGACACACCAGAAAACATCAAGGAAGCGGGCACGGATGCGATCCGCCGGGGCGAGACGAAATACACCGCCGTCAACGGCATTGACGAACTAAAGCAGGCGATTTGCGCCAAGCTGAAGCGCGACAATGGGCTGGACTACACCCCCGCCCAGTGCTTTGTGGCGCCGGGCGGCAAGCCGGTGATTTATGACGCGATGATGGCGACGCTGAACGTCGGCGATGAGGTTATTATTCCCGCGCCCTATTGGGTGAGCTATCCCGATATCGTCAATCTGGCGGGCGGCACGCCGGTGGCCGTGGAAACGCGGGCCGAAGACGGCTTCAAACTGCAGGCCGCCGACCTTGAAGCAGCGATTACCGACAAAACCAAATGGTTTATTTTCAACTCGCCCTCCAACCCCACCGGCGCGGCCTATTCCGCCACCGAGTTAAAGGCGCTGACGGATGTGCTGTTGCGCCACAAGCATGTGTGGGTTTTGACCGACGATATGTATGAGCACCTGACATATGACAATTTCGTGTTCGCAACACCGGCGCAGGTCGAGCCGGAATTATACGAGCGAACACTGACCATGAACGGCGTGTCGAAAGCCTATGCCATGACGGGCTGGCGCATTGGCTATTGCGCGGGGCCGGTTGACCTCATCAAGGCGATGACGAAAATTCAGTCGCAATCGACCTCCAACCCCACCTCCATCAGCCAATGGGCGGCGGTGGAGGCGCTGAACGGCCCGCAAGATTTTATCGCTGCCAATAATGCGATGTTCAAGCGCCGTCGTGACATGGTGGTAGAAATGCTTAACTCTGCAGAGGGCATCGACTGCATCACTCCGGAAGGAGCATTTTACGTTTACCCGTCTTGTGCGGCATGCATTGGTAAAACAACAACAGACGGCACGCTCATTGATACAGATGAAAGCTTTGCCACTGCATTATTGGAGGCAGAGGGCGTGGCTGTTGTGCATGGAGCAGCATTTGGCCTTTCACCATTTTTCAGGATTAGCTACGCTACTTCAGACGAGCAACTGCAAGAAGCCTGCAAAAGAATTCAATCTTTCTGCAGTTCTTTAAGGTAACACTAAGAAATTGGGGAATTTTTAAATGAGTAAGTATCTTATCACTGGCACCACAACACCTGAGTTTGCATCGGCCATGTTAAGCAAGCCTCAAAATCGGTTTGATGTTGCAAAGCCATTTTTTGACCAGGTTGGGGTTGAGATTATTGAAATTTTTTATACATCCGGTTCGGCGCCAAACATGTTCATGATTTGCTCGGGCGATAGTGATGCTAAGGTTGAGGCTTTGACAAACATTACCTACGCAACCGGAACCTATCGCGACTTATCTTGGTCGAGAATTTACTCAGCGCAGGAATACAAAGAAATGTTTGAGTACGGTCATAAGATCATGGATGGTTACGTATCTGCACTGGCTGCTTCGGAGGGATAATGTACGGACGGGTTATCAGTTTTACGCTCTTAGCGCCCTCACTTTGGTCGATACTGGATATTGCGGCGAAGGCAAATACTACCGATTTTTCGCGCCAAATTTTCAAATCAGGTGACAATGTAGGATATGTAATAGAAGTTTTTTCTTCCAAAGATCAGGCTGGAAAAAATATCGAACTTTTAAAAAGTCTTCAGGGGCTTAAGGAGCAGGGCATGGCAAAGGTTCAAGTGACAGAGGGTGAAGAAGTAACTTGATACGCCTCCCTTGACTGCGATTTTTGACGGTATTCAACTGAGCTTGTATCAGGTCGAGCCTTTCAAAGCTTAACTCGCAATAATACCCGAAGTAGAAATTGCTTGGTTAAAAAAACGAAGTTCTAGGAGAGCTTTTCCATACCTATGCAGGCAAGAAGCGACTTTGAAAATCGCCTTCTCTACCCGCGTGAAAGTTCTTTCATCGCGTGGTCGAGGCCTTCCAGCGTGAGGGGAAACATTCGGTCGGCGAAAATCTGCTTGATGATTTGCAAGCTGGGCGTGTGTTCCCAATAGCGCTCGGCAATGGGGTTCAGCCAGATGCAGTTTTCGTAAATATCCGCCACGCGCTGCAGCCACATGCCGCCGGCTTCTTCGTTCCAATGTTCAACCGAGCCGCCCTCATAGGTAATTTCATAAGGGCTCATTGAGGCGTCGCCCACAAAGATGACCTTATAGTCGGACGGGTAGGTGTGCAGCACATCCCATGTCGGCATTTTTTCGGTGTGGCGGCGGCGATTGTCTTTCCACACGCCTTCATAAAGGCAGTTGTGGAAATAGAAATATTCCATGTTTTTGAACTCGGTGCGCGCGGCTGAAAACAGCTCCTCGCACAGGCGGATGTGGCTGTCCATCGAGCCGCCAATGTCGAAAAACACCAGCACTTTTACTTTGTTGCGGCGCTCGGCAATCAGCTTGATGTCGAGATAGCCGGCATTGGCCGTGGATTTGATGGTGTCGTCAAGGTCCAGCACATCGGCCTCGCCATCGCGGGCGAATTTACGCAAGCGGCGCAAGGCCACTTTGATGTTGCGCGTGCCCAGCTCGACACTGTCATCGAGGTTTTTATAGTCGCGCTTGTCCCAGACTTTGACGGCCTTGAAGTTTTTGTTTTTGTCCTGGCCGATGCGGACGCCTTCGGGGTTGTAGCCGTCGGCGCCAAAGGGCGAGGTGCCGCCCGTGCCGATCCATTTGCTGCCGCCTTCGTGGCGCTCGTCTTGTTCTTCGAGGCGCTTTTTCAGCTCCTCCATAATTTTTTCCCAGCCGCCAAGCGCTTCGATCTCGGCCTTTTCTTCCTCCGTCAGGAATTTTTCCGTCAGGGTTTTCAGCCAGTCTTCGGGAATTTCGGCAATCTCGCCTTCGCCAAGGCTTTCCAGCCCTTTGAAAACCTCGCCGAACACGCGGTCGAACTTGTCGAGATTGCGCTCGTCTTTCACCAGCGCGGCGCGCGAGAGATAGTAGAAGTCTTCCACCTCATGCTCGATAACTTCGGCGTCCAGCGCCTCCAGAAGCGACAAATATTCGCGCAAAGATACCGGCACGGCGTGGCGTTTTAGTTCGTGGAAAAAATTGACGAACATATCGGCTTAACCTCTGCTAATTGCGCTCGCGGCGGGCGAGAAACGCTAGACGCTCAAATAAGTGTACATCCTGCTCGTTTTTGATCAAGGCGCCGTGTAGCGGCGGAATGAGCTTGCCGGCGTCGTTCTCGCGCAAGGTTTCGGGGTCGATGTCTTCGTTCATCAACAGCTTCAGCCAGTCGAGCAATTCGGAAGTTGAGGGCTTTTTCTTCAGGCCCGGCACATCGCGCACTTCATAGAAGGAACCCAGCGCGTTTTTCACCAATCGCTCTTTAATGTCGGGGTAATGCACATTGACAATCTGCTGCATGGTGTCGGCATCGGGAAAGGCGATATAATGAAAGAAACAGCGGCGCAGGAAAGCGTCGGGCAGTTCCTTTTCATTGTTCGAGGTGATGATAACCAGCGGGCGCTTGGTGGCCTTGATGGTTTCGCCCGTTTCGTAAACGAAGAACTCCATGCGGTCGAGTTCTTGCAGCAAGTCGTTCGGGAATTCGATATCGGCTTTGTCGATCTCGTCGATCAAAAGCACCACGCGCTCGTCCTGTTCAAAGGCTTCCCACAGCTTGCCTTTATTGATGTAGTTTTTCACATCCTTCACGCGCTCGTCCCCCAGCTGGCTGTCGCGCAGACGGGTGATGGCGTCATATTCGTAAAGGCCCTGCTGGGCTTTGGTGGTCGATTTGATGTGCCAGGTGATGAGCCGCATGCCCAGCGCGGCCGAAACCTCTTCGGCCAGCACCGTTTTGCCGGTGCCCGGCTCGCCCTTAATCAGCAGCGGCCGTTCCAGCGTAAGCGCGGCGTTAACGGCGACGCGCAAGTCTTCGGTCGCGATATATTTTTCGGTGCCTTCAAATTTCGTTGACATAGATCTTCCCATTAATTTTGGCCGTTAATTTTTTGCCATTAACTTTTGCCATTAACTTTTGCTATCGGCTTCTGCGAGTTTCGGCCATTGCCGACCCCCTTGTGGATATATGGGGGCAAAGCCTAAGGGCAAGGCCATTCTTGTGCAAGCGGAAAGCAAGGGCCAGTAAGCGTCAATATTAGGCGTCAATTAAGGGTCTTGATTTTCGTTCCTTTACGTTTTAGTAAACGCCCCCATGAAATTGTGTCCTTTTGACAAAAGAACGAGGTAGGTATGGCAACCCGACTTCCAAAGGGCTACAGCCCCAATGAAGGTGAACCCTTTATGAACGCGCGCCAGCGCGAGTATTTCCGCCGCAAATTGCAGGAATGGAAAGACGATATCGTTAAGGGTACGCGCGAAACCGTGAACGGGCTTAAGGCCGAAAGCAGCCAGCATCCCGACGAAAGCGACCGCGCGGCAGCCGAATCGGAAAAAGCGCTGGAACTGCGAACCCGCGACCGCCACCGCAAGCTGATTAACAAAATTGACTCGGCCCTGCGCCGCATCGACGACAAAACCTATGGCTATTGCGAAGATACCGGCGAGCCGATCAGCCTGAAGCGGCTGGAAGCGCGCCCCATCGCCACGCTGGGCCTTGAAGCACAAGAGCGCCACGAAAAGCGCGAGCGGGTTTATCGGGACGACTGATTCTCGCATTCCACCAGCACAATGGCGCGCGCGGGCCCCGCGCGTTTTTCGTAGAGCGGGCTGGAAACCACAAGAAATCAACCGCTTGGCACTCACCAGATTTTTCTGGACATTGAGAACAAAATAAGAACATAATAACGTTATTGCCCCCCTCAAGCGGGCGTGAAATAACGGAGAGCGGATATGTCTCAAAATGTGGTGACCTTGATGGAAAAAAGCGAAGATAAGAAAAAAGCGCTGGAAGCGGCGCTGTCGCAGATCGAAAAGAACTACGGCAAAGGCTCGGTGATGAAGCTGGGTGACCCTGAAAATATCGTCGAGATCGAATCCGTCTCAACCGGTTCGCTGGGGCTTGATATCGCGCTGGGCATTGGTGGGTTGCCGCGCGGTCGTATTATTGAGATTTACGGGCCGGAGAGTTCAGGCAAAACCACCCTGGCCCTGCACACAGTGGCCGAAGCTCAAAAAACCGGCGGCATTTGCGGCTTTATTGATGCCGAGCATGCGCTGGACCCGGCTTATGCCAATAAGCTGGGCGTGGAAATTGAGGATTTGCTTATCTCGCAGCCGGATAATGGCGAACAGGCCCTTGAAATTGCCGATACGCTGGTGCGCTCGGGCGCTGTCGATGTGTTGGTCATCGATTCCGTTGCGGCGCTGACGCCGCGCGCCGAGCTTGAGGGCGATATGGGCGACAGCCTGCCGGGTTTGCAAGCGCGGCTGATGAGCCAAGCGCTGCGTAAGCTGACGGGCTCCATCTCGCGCTCGAACACTATGGTTATTTTCATCAACCAGATTCGCATGAAAATTGGTGTGATGTTCGGCAGCCCCGAAACCACGACGGGCGGCAATGCGCTGAAATTTTATTCCTCGTGTCGGCTGGACATTCGCCGCATCGGGGCGATTAAAGACCGCGATGAGGTGATCGGTAACCAGACCCGCGTGAAAGTGGTTAAAAACAAGGTGGCACCGCCGTTCCGCGTGGTTGAATTTGATATTCTATATGGTGAGGGTATTTCCAAAACCGGCGAGTTGATCGATCTGGGCGTCAAAGCGGGCGTCGTGGAAAAATCCGGCTCGTGGTACAGCTACGGGCCGCAACGCATCGGGCAGGGCAAGGAAAATGCGCGCAGCTTTCTGGCCGAAAACCCGGATGTCGCCGATGAAATCGAGACTAAAATCCGCTCGGATGCTGGCCTCATCGATATTGAGGCATTGACCCAAGACGAAGCCAAGCTTGCCGAAGGTCAAGACGAAGCGCCGATAGAGGAGCCGCCCGCAGAAGAAGCCGCCGGCGCCTAAGGGCGCTTGCGGTTTACGCGGTTATGTAAGCTTTAAGGGCGGTCGCCGTCCGTTATTTCAGAGCCCGGTGCGGAGACGCGCCGGGCTTTTTTAATGAAGCTTGTCGCGGCTCGCCAAGGGCGTTACAAACAGTGAGGGTCATATTCTTGACCGGAGGGAAAAATATTGTCTACGGGCATTGCCGATATCAGAAACAGTTTTCTGGATTATTTTGAGCGTCATCAGCACCAGCGCGTTGCCTCCAGCCCGCTTGTGCCGCTGAACGATCCGACGCTGTTGTTCACCAATGCTGGCATGGTGCCGTTCAAAAACTATTTTACCGGCCAGGAAAAGCCCGATATGGCGCGCGCGGTTAGCGCGCAAAAATGCGTGCGCGCCGGTGGCAAGCATAATGACCTCGACAATGTTGGCTACACGGCCCGTCACCACACATTTTTTGAAATGCTGGGCAATTTTTCCTTTGGCGATTATTTCAAGGAGGAAGCGATTTATTTTGCCTGGGAATTTTTGACCCGCGAACTGGGTCTGCCAGCCGATAAGCTGCTTGCGACGGTGTATGCCGAAGATGACGAAGCTTTCGGTCTGTGGCAGAAGATCGCCGGCCTGCCGGAAGAGCGCATCATTCGCATTGCAACCTCGGATAATTTCTGGTCGATGGGTGACACAGGGCCTTGCGGGCCGTGTTCGGAAATCTTTTTTGACCATGGGCCCGACATTGCCGGCGGGCCGCCGGGCAGTCCGGATGAAGACGGCGACAGGGTCATCGAGATTTGGAACCTTGTTTTCATGCAGTTCGAGCAGCGCGAAGACGGCACGCGCGTTGACCTGCCCCAGCCCTCTATCGACACCGGCATGGGGCTGGAGCGCATTGGCGCGGTGCTGCAAGGCCAGCACGATAATTACGACACGGATTTGATGGTGCATCTGATTGAGGCCTCCGCCGATCTGTCGAAGCAGGCGGTCGATGGCGACCATCGCATGAGCCACCGCGTCATTGCCGACCATTTGCGCGCGGCCTCGTTTCTCATTTCCGATGGCATTTTGCCGTCAAATGAAGGGCGCGGCTATGTGCTGCGGCGCATCATGCGGCGCGCCATGCGCCATGCCCACATGCTGGGCACTAAGGAACCGCTTTTGTGGCAGTTGTTTCCCGAACTGAAAAGCCAGATGGCCGCGGCCTATCCCGAACTGGAGCGTGCCAGCGCGCTGATTGTCGAAACTTTGCGCCACGAAGAAACCCGTTTTCGCGACATGCTGGGTCGGGGGTTGCGCCTGCTGGAAGACGAGATCGGCCAGATGCGCGGCCAAGAACTCGCTGGCGATGTGGCGTTTCGCCTTTACGACACGTTTGGCTTCCCGCTCGATTTAACCCAAGACGCACTTCGTGAACGTGGGCTGACGGTCGATATAGCGGGCTTCGATGCGGCCATGGAAAAACAACGCGCCGAAGCGCGCGCCAACTGGTCGGGCTCGGGCGAGGAGGCCACCGAAACGGTCTGGTTTGATATACGCAACACGCATGGGGCGACCGAATTTGTCGGCTACACGGCGACCCAAGCCGAAGGCGTGGTGCAGGCCATTCGCGCCGACGGCGACTTGGTTGCGACGGCCACGACCGGCCAACAGGTTGACCTCATCATAAACCAAACGCCGTTTTATGCCGAAAGCGGCGGTCAGGTGGGCGATACCGGTGTTGTGACGAACGATGCCGGGCTTGAAATAGCCATCACTGATACGCGCAAGAAACTGGGCGACCTGCACGTTTTGTCGGGGGAAATTAAGGCCGGTACGCTTGAAGAAGGCACGCCGGTTTATCAAAATGTTGACCATGTGCGGCGCGGCCATGTGCGCGCGCATCACAGCGCCACACATCTGCTGCACGANGCTTTGCGGCGCGTGCTGGGCCCGCATGTCACNCAAAAAGGCTCGCTTGTGAGTGCCGAGCATTTGCGGTTTGATTTCAGCCATCCNANGGCGTTATCGGCGGAGGAAATTTTCGAGGTTGAANGTCTCGTCAATGCCATGATCCGGGCCAATGACGAGGTTTCCACGCGGCTGATGACCCCGGATGAAGCCATCGAAGCGGGCGCGNTGGCGCTNTTCGGTGAAAAATANGGNGANGAAGTGCGCGTTTTGGCAATGGGCGGCGATCGGGANAGCGCGCGCGGNGGNCATTTTTCGGTNGAACTGTGCGGCGGCACGCATGTGCGGCGGCTGGGCGATATCGGCGTGTTCATNGTCGGCCAAGAAACCGCCATCGCATCAGGNGTGCGTCGTATCGAGGCGTTTACNGGCAGNGCAGCGTTGCANTTCATCGCCNCGCGNGACCGGATTTTGCANGCCACCACCGATTTGTTNAANGTCAGCGCTGATGATGTTCCTNCCCGCGTGGCGCGGCTGCTTGACGACCGCAAAAAACTAGACCGCGANCTTGCNGAANCGACCAAAAAGNTGGCCTTGNCCGGCGGCAGTGACGCAGGCGCAGGCGCCGATGACAGCGTNCGNGAACTGGCNGGNATCAAGTTTATGGCGCGCGCGATTGATGGTCTGCCAGCCAAGCAATTGCGCGGGCTTGTCGATGAAGGNAAAAAGCAAATCGGCAGCGGCGTCGTGGCATTTGTTGGTATTGATGGNNCCAAGGCAGGCCTCGCCGTGGGCGTGACCGCTGANCTGACCGACCGCTTNGACGCGGTTGAACTGGTNAAGGTCGGCGCAGATTTNCTNGGCGGNAGCGGTGGCGGCGGGCGACCNGANNTGGCCCAAGCCGGCGGCAATGACACNAGTGCGGCCAGCGCCGCGCTGGAAGCNATTGCCGGCAAGATTTCAGNTTAAAATTTTATCNGAAAAGCCAAAAGGCANGNTTTACTGCGCTGACAGGTTTATTGCGCNGAAAGTGCGGCTTCCAGATTTTCGTTTACCTTGTCGAGAAAGCCTTCAGTGCTGAGCCAGCTTTGCTGCGCGCCCACCANCAGGGCNAGGTCTTTNGTCATCGACCCNCGCTCNACCGTTGATACGCAAACNTNTTCCANCGTGNCGGCAAAGTTTTTCAGCGCGTCATTGCCGTCAATNTCCGCCCGCTTTGAAAGNCCGCGCGNCCAGGCAAATATNGACGCGATTGAGTTGGTCGAGGTTNCTTCGCCGCGCTGATGCGCGCGATAATGGCGCGTCACGGTGCCGTGCGCGGCTTCCGCCTCAATGGTTTTGCCGTCCGGTGTCAAAAGCACNGATGTCATCAGCCCCAGNGAGCCAAAGCCTTGCGCNACNGTGTCCGACTGCACATCGCCGTCNTAATTTTTGCANGCCCAGACAAATTTGCCCGNCCATTTCANCGCCGCGGCCACCATATCGTCGATCAGGCGGTGCTCGTAATCAATNNCGAGAGCCTCGAACTTGTCTTTAAATTCGCNGTCAAANACCTCCTGAAACAGGTCTTTGAAGCGNCCATCATAGGCTTTCATAATGGTGTTTTTGGTCGACAGGTAAAGCGGCCATTNCAGGTCTAGNGCATAGAGCATGCAGGCGCGGGCGAAGTCACGAATGCTTTCGTCCANATTATACATGCTCATNGCGACCCCGCCGCCGGGGAAGTCGAAAACCTCGAAGTCTNTGGTTTCGCTGCCATCTTCNGCTTCCCAGCGCATGGTCAGTTTGCCCTTNCCGGGCACAACGAAGTCCGNCGCGCGATACTGGTCGCCAAAAGCATGACGCCCGATAACGATCGGNTCNGTCCAGCCGGGCACNAGCCGCGGCACGTTTGAGCANATGATNGGCTGGCGGAAAACNGTNCCACCCAGAATGTTACGNATGGTGCCGTTGGGCGANCGGTACATGCGCTTCAGCTTAAACTCTTCAACGCGNGCTTCGTCCGGCGTGATGGTCGCNCATTTAACGCCGACACCGATNTCGAGAATGGCNTTGGCCGCATCNNCGGTTATCTGGTCNTNGGTTTCGTCGCGGCTTTCCATGCCGAGGTCGNAATATTTGAGGTCGATATCAAGATAGGGGNTGATCAGTTTGTCTTTGATCATTTGCCAGATGATACGNGTCATTTCATCACCGTCGAGTTCGACGATGGGGTTTTCGACCTTGATTTTTGTCATGATGAATGCCCTTTTTGCTGAAGACACAATACCATTTTCAGCGATTTGCTCAAAGCCTATCTTTGAATTATTGATGAACTATGAAAGAAAANATGCCNGAATTTCAANCTCCTGCAATCATTCTCGTNGGNGCACAGCTGGGCGAAAACATCGGCACGGTTGCGCGCGCCATGCTNAATTTCGGCCTGACGGATTTGCGTCTTGTGCGCCCGCGTNCCGACTGGCAGATAGANCGCGCGCGAAANGCCGCCGCCGGTGCTGAAAGCCTGATCGANAATCNCNCGCTGTTTGACACGGTAGNCGAGGCAACGGCAGACCTTGGCTTTNTGGTGGCGACCACGGCGCGNNTGCGCGATATGGTCAAGCCGGTCATGACACCCGACCATCTTGCCCAACAGATGCGCGCACAAGCCGGCGAGAGNGCAACNAAGAGCGGTGTGTTGTTCGGCCCCGAGCGCACCGGCCTCGATAATGAGGATATTTCGCTGGCCGATGCCATTTGCCGTGTGCCTCTNAACCCNGATTTTTCNTCNCTCAATCTGGCNCAAGCTGTGNTGCTCATCGGTTATGAGTGGTTTCAGGNGGGCGATGCCACGCCNCCCGCGCAANTGCCCGTNCCCGACACGCGGCCCGCCACGCGCGCCGANGTGCATGCNATGTTCGCGCATTTCGAAGCGGCGCTNGATGCGGCGGGGTTTCTGGCACCACCGGAAAAAAAGCCCGCCATGGCGCGNAATTTACGNAATATGTTTCATCGCGCCAGCCTNACNGAGCAGGATGTTCGCACGTTTCGCGGCGTCATTAANGCNCTTTTGCGCTGGCCGCGCGGGGCNAATGACCGNCGCATCNAGCCGCGTGTNGCNGCCATTTCCAAGGGCGCGNCAGACCCCGGCGCGGNAGATGATGAGCCCGNTGCAGATGACGNGGCGTAAGGCGAAAAAAGCCCTTTGACAACACACCGATTGTGCNTATATTACGCGNCNATNTGCGAGACNCGTTCTCGCTTTTTTGTTTGNAAAAAGATTTGAGGAACGCGCCGCATGAGCAAGCGCATATCGACGAAATATAAGATTGATCGCCGNATNGGNGAAAACATCTGGGGNCGCCCGAAGAGNCCGGTNAATCGNCGCGATTATGGCCCNGGCCAGCATGGGCAGCGTCGCCGNGGCAAACTGTCTGATTTNGGTCTGCAGTTGCGCGCCAAGCAGAAACTCAAAGGCCATTACGGGAACATCACCGAGAAGCAGTTTCGCGGCATTTATGCTGAGGCTGTGCGCGTGAAGGGNGACACCAGCGAAAATCTGGTNGGCCTNTTGGAATCGCGTCTGGATACGATTGTNTATCGCGCNAAGTTCGTNACCACAGTGTTTGCTGCGCGCCAGTTTGTGAACCACGGCCATGTGATGGTTAATGGTCGCCGCTGCAACATTCCTAGCCGCCGTTTGAAAATCGGCGATGTAGTGGAAATTCGTGAAAAATCACGCACGCTCAACATTGTGCTGGAAGCTATCCAAAACGCCGAGCGCGATGTGCCCGAATATGTNGATGTCGACCACAANAAGCTGACCGCGCGNCTGNCAGCGGTGCCACAANTGGCCGATGTGCCATATGCGGTTCAGATGGAACCNAACCTTGTGGTCGAATTTTATTCGCGCAATTAGATTTTCTGATTAGTCGAGTTNGATGCCCTGTTCGGCAAAGAACGGGCGCAATTCGCCTTCTTCAAACATTTCGCGGATAATATCGCAGCCGCCGACAAACGTGCCATTGACGTAAAGTTGGGGAATGGTCGGCCAGTTTGAAAAANCTTTAATCCCTTCGCGCAAAGCATCGTCTTCNAGCACGTTCACGCCNTTAAANGGCGCGCCGATATGCGACAAAATTTGAACCACTTGTCCGGAAAACCCGCATTGGGGAAAAACCGGTGTGCCNTTCATNAACAGCACAATATTGGCGCTGTCGATTTCGGATTTGATAAAACTGTCTATATCGCTCATAGCGGCCTCCTTCAGGCGTCGTNGGGAACGGATGTTTGTAGTGCCAGCGCGTGCAGGGTGTCGCCCATGCNGCCACCCAGCGCGTCGTAAACNATTTGGTGCTGTTGNACACGGGTTTTGCCGATAAAGGTNTTTGAAACCACATGNGCGGCATAGTGGTCNCCATCGCCGCGCAAGTCNGTAATCTCGACTTCAGCATCAGGCAGCGCCGTTCGGATCATCTGTTCCAGTTGGCCGGCGGTCATCGGCATTGGGTTTTCCTTCTATNGCCCGCCCATCAGGTTCGGGAACCAGTTTTCATGGGCTTNNGCAATCTCTTCCAANGATATGGTTATGGCACCGGTAATTGTCAATTCNATGCCGCCGGTAACGCCAATTTGTGCGAGGTGAANGNCCGCATCANTGGCGGCTTTTTCAAAGGNTNCTTTTGCCTCCGGCNCGATGCCGACAAGGTAGCGGCCTTGGTCTTCACCGAACCAAAACCCATGATCACCGGCGATATCTGCGGTGCAGCCGATTTTTTGTGGCAAACACATTTCGGCCAGCGCNCAGGCCAGACCACCATCGGAAACATCATGCACGCAAGTTGCGTTGCCNTCGCTAATTTGGGCCCGCACAAACGCGCCATGCGCCCGCTCGCGTTCNAGGTCGACCGGNGGCGGCGCGGCGGGCNTGTCGGTTTCCAGCACATCGCGCGCATANAGCGAGCAACCCANCGCCCCGTGCGTTTCGCCGATGNCGTAAACNAGCAATCCGGCTTGCGTGAAAGCGNTGNCGACGGCCTTGCTCAGATCATCTAACACGCCGACGCCGCCAATNGCTGGGGTCGGCATGATGCCGGCTCCATTGGTNTCGTTGTAAAGCGAGACATTGCCCGAAACGACNGGAAAATCGAGNGCCCGNCACGCCGCGCCCATGCCTTCCAGACAGCCGACAAANTGCCCCATAATCTCAGGCCGCTCCGGATTGCCGAAATTCAGGCAATTGGTGATGGCAAGCGGGGTGGCACCCGTCGCGCTGATGTTGCGATAGGCTTCGGCCACGGCCTGTTGNCCGCCGGTCACGGGGTCTGCGAGGCAATAGCGCGGGGTTACGTCCGTTGTCAGGGCAAGGGCTTTGTTGGTGGCGTGAACGCGCACCAGAGCGGCNTCTCCGCCGGGGCCGACCAGTGTGTCGCCCATNACCATCGAATCATACTGCTCCCATATCCAGCGCCGTGAGGCCATCTCAGAGCCGCCCATCAGCCGCAATAGGCTTTCGNCCAAATCAAGCGGGTGCGACAGGGNTTGGCTATCAAGCGCGGGCAGGGCGGGCGTGGGCNTGTGCGGCCGGTCATATTCGGGCGCNCCATCGGCAAGGGGGCGGAGCGGCATNTCGGCAATTACNTCGCCNTCATGCACNACCACCATGCGATTGGTGTCGGTCAATTCGCCGACAACGGCAAAATCAAGNCCCCAGCGGTGAAAAATTTCCGCCGCNTCNNCTTCGCNGCCCGGCTGCAGNACCATCAACATGCGTTCTTGGCTTTCNGACAGCAGCATTTCGTAGCCGGTCATGTGGGTTTCGCGGCACGGCACTTTGTCGAGGTCGAGACGAATGCCGACANCGCCCTTATCGGCCATCTCGACNGAAGACGAGGTNAGCCCCGCCGCGCCCATATCNTGAATACCGATAATCGCGTCCGANCTCATCAGCTCCTGGCACGCTTCCAGCAGCAGTTTTTCNGTGAACGGGTCGCCCACCTGAACGGTNGGTCTTTTTTCGTCNGAGGCATCNTCAAACTCAGCCGAGGCCATGGTTGCGCCATGAATGCCATCGCGNCCGGTTTTCGAGCCGACATAGACGACCGGCGCNCCAACNCCGGTGGCCGCGGCATAAAATATTTTATCGGTGCGCGCGAGGCCGACACACATGGCATTGACCAGAATATTGCCNTTATAGCTGGCGTCGAAATTAACCTCGCCGCCCACCGTCGGCACGCCGATGCAATTGCCATAGCCGCCNATNCCGGANACGACACCGGCCANAAGGNGGCGNGTTTTTTNNTNGTCNGGCNNGCCGAANCGNAGCGCGTTNAGNANTGGCAACNGGNCGCGCGCCCATGGTNAANACATCGCGNANAATGCCGCCNACNCCNGTNGCCGCGCCCTGATAGGGNTCGATGAAGGAGGGGTGATTNTGGCTTTCCATTTTGAAAATTGCCGCGTCGCCGTCNCCGATATCNATCACNCCGGCATTTTCGCCNGGCCCCTGAATGACCTGNGGGCCGTCGACGGGAAGTTTCTTCAGCCATTTACGCGAAGATTTATANGAACAATGCTCCGACCACATGACNGAAAAAACGCCCAGTTCGGTAAAGTTCGGCTCGCGGCCCATATGCGCGACAATCATNTCGTATTCGTCNGGCGTCAGCCCATGCTCGGCGACCAGNTCGGCGGTTACGGGCNTGTCGTTAATANGCGNTGCGCTCATGCGAGCATCTCCATCGCGCCGTCAAACAGGCGNCGCCCGTCTTCGCCGCCCAACGGGGTTTCGGCGCGCCGTTCNGGGTGGGGCATCATNCCCAGCACGCGGCCNGTGGCATCCGTTATGCCAGCAATATCANGGCAGGCCCCGTTCGGATTGTCGCCNGCCGCATAGGTGAANGCGATNCNGTTTTCGCCCTGCAAGCGCTTGAGCGTTTCGTCATCNGCAAAATAATTGCCCTCATTATGCGCNACCGGAATAATGATTTCCTCGGCCTCCGCATAAAGATGNGTGAACGGCGTATCGGNGCGCGACACNTTAAGGCGGGTGTTGCGGCANACGAAATTCAGCNCACGATTACGCNTCAAAACACCGGGCAGNAGGCCGCATTCGGTTAGCACCTGAAAGCCGTTGCAAATGCCCAAAACGGCGGTGCCGGTGCCNGCGCGCNCCACAACTTCGCGCATGATGGGGCTGTTGGCGGCCATGGAGCCACAGCGCAGATAATCGCCATAGGAAAACCCGCCCGGNAGCACAATCAGNTCGCANNNCGGCAGNTGCGTGTNGGCGTGCCACNCCATATCGACGCCNGCGCCAGCGGCTTCNAGGCANACGGCAACATCGCGATCGCAATTTGATCCGGGAAACACAATTACCGCTGCACGCATGGNTGGTTACTCCGCGTCGTTAAGGCGAATGTCGAAATTTTCGATCACCGTATTGGCAAGCAGCTTTTCGCACATTTCTTGCAGCCGGTTGCGGGCTTCGCTCGCGTCCGTGTCGGCAAGGTCAAGTTCGATCATCTTGCCCTGCCGCACATTGTCGACCCCGTTAAACCCAAGCTGGCCCAGCGCGTTTTCAATNGCCTTGCCTTGCGGATCCAGCACACCGTTTTTCAGGGAAATATAAATCGTTGCTTTCATTCNTGCCTCAACTTACGAGCANTGGCCCTTTTTTCCCNTCATGTCCGTTTGACGAAAAAATGCCTAANCGACGGGCGACTTCCTGATAGGCGTCAACCAGCCCGCCAAGGTCTTGGCGGAACCGGTCTTTATCGAGTTTTTCATTGCTTTTGGTGTCCCAGAGGCGGCAATTATCCGGGCTGATTTCATCGGCCAGAATAATCCGCTGCATGTCGNNCTCCCANACGCGGCCAAATTCCAGCTTGAAATCGACCAAACGAATNCCCGCACCTGCAAACAGGCCGATGAGGAAGTCGTTTATCCGCACGGCGGCGGTCATAATCTCGTCAAGCTCNTGCTGCGTTGCCCAGCCAAAAACCGCAATATGGTCTTCGCNGATGAGCGGGTCGCCCAGCGCGTCGTCTTTGTAATAAAACTCGATGAGCGGNCGCGGCAATTGCTGGCCTTCTTNCAGGCCAAGGCGTTTAANCAGCGAACCGGCCGCNACATTGCGGATGACAACTTCCAGAGGCACAATTTCAGCTTCACGAATAAGCTGCTCGCGCATGTTCAGCGCCTTGATGAAATGNGTCTGAATGCCGATTTGGGCCAGTTGCANNAAAATATATTCGGAAATGCGNTTGTTCAACACGCCTTTNCCTTCAATCACTTCATGTTTTTCGGCGTTAAAGGCGGTGGCATCGTCTTTGAAATGTTGCACAAGCGTGCCGGGTTCGGGGCCTTCATAGAGCANTTTGGCCTTGCCCTCATATATGCGGCGGCGCTTTGACATCTGTGATTTCTCCGGTGTCGTCGNCAATTGAACTNAGCCCNGATAAAGCGAAATTAGACCATCGGGGCGATTCGGGCAAANACTCAGCCTTGCCCNAAAACGCGTTTAAAAATCGTNTCCACATGTTTGACGTGATAGCTCAGATCGAACAGGCTTTCGAGNGTTGCATCGTCCAGAATAACNTCCTCATCCGCTTTCAGCAGGTCNAGGAATACGCCTTTGCCNTCCCATACGGGCATGGCGTTGCGCTGCACCAGACGGTANGCGTCTTCGCGGCTCACGCCCGCCTGGGTCAGGGCCAAAAGCACGCGCTGGGAATGCACCAGCCCGCCCAGNTTGTCCAAATTGGCCTGCATGCGTTCGGGATAAACGACAAGATTGTCCATNACGCCGGTCAGCCGNGCCAGCGCGAAGTCGAGCGTGATGGTNGCATCGGGGCCAATCATGCGCTCGACGGATGAATGCGAAATATCGCGCTCGTGCCACAAGGCNACATTTTCCATGGCTGGCAGCGCCATGCCNCGCACNAGCCGCGCAAGNCCGGTGAGGTTTTCNGTCAAAACCGGATTGCGCTTATGCGGCATGGCCGACGAACCTTTTTGGCCTTCGGAGAAATGCTCTTCGGCTTCCAAAACNTCCGTGCGCTGGAGATGNCGCNCTTCGACGGCCAGCCGCTCAATAGACGAGGCGATAACGCCCAGCGTGGCAAAAAACATGGCNTGGCGNTCGCGNGGAATGACTTGNGTCGACACCGGCTCGACCGCAAGGCCCATTTTNTCGGCGACATGGGCTTCGACCGCNGGGTCGATATTGGCAAATGTGCCGACCGCGCCGGAAATGGCGCAAGTGGCAATCTCTGCGCGCGCCGCAACCAGNCGCGCGCGATTGCGGTCAAATTCNGCATAGGCTTGCGCCATTTTGAGGCCGAANGTCGTCGGCTCGGCGTGAATGGCNTGNCTGCGCCCGATGCACGGCGTCATTTTATGTTCCATGGCGCGATTTTTCAGCGCGCGCAGCAGGGCGTCCATATCGGCGATGAGAATATCGGCGGCNCGGGTCAACTGCACATTGAAGCAGGTGTCCAGCACATCCGAGGAGGTCATGCCNTGATGCACAAAGCGCGCTTCNGGNCCGACATGCTCGGCAAGNGAGGTCAAAAACGCGATGACATCATGTTTGACNTCGNGCTCAATCTCGTNAATNCGCGCAACGTCAAAGCCGCCGCGCTCACGAACCGCTTTGGCGGCTTCCGCCGGTANAATGCCAATATCCNNCATNGCATCCATGGCATGAGTTTCGATATCAAGCCAGATTGAAAAGCGGCTTTCGGCTTCCCATAAGCTTGTCATTTCNNCACGGGCATAACGCGGAATCATCGGAAGTCTCCTTTGCGCTTGCTTTAGCAGATTGTNGGCGGCGCGCAAAGCAACCGAATTAAAAATTAGGTNNTGGTGCTTCCAAAAGNNCCAGATTTTTAAAGNTCACCTCNTTCACGCNCCCAATAATGANGTGGTCGTGAATGANNATATTGANCTGGNCGGCCAGCGNATAAAGCTTATTGGTCATATCAATATCGGCTTTGGNGGGCGTNGGGTCGNNGCTGGGGTGGTTATGCACCAAAATGANGGCCGATGCGCTCAGTTNAAGCGCGCGTTTGANAACCTCACGCGGATAAACNGGNGCGTNATCCACCGTGNCGGAGCCCATCATTTCATCGGCNATAATGTGGTTTTTCTTGTCGAGGAACAGCACANGAAATTCNTCCTTGTTTTTCTCGGCAATTTTCGTGCGGCAATAGCTNATCATCTGGTTCCAGNTTGCCNGCGCCGNTTTGTGCATGATGCGGCNCTGCCNGAAGTTTANCGNNACGGCTTCNATGAGGCGAAATTCGGNAATGACTTCCTGCCNGATGCCAGTGACTTCCAAAAGCCGCGCTTCNGTTGCGCTCAACACGCCTGNAAGGTCGCCGAACTGGGCGAGCAGGTTACGCGCGAGNNGNTTAACATCGCCGCGTNGTAGCGCGCGAAACAAAATAAGTTCCAGAAGNTCATAATCTTGCAGCGCCACATAGCCGCCGCGACGNAGGCGTTCGCNCAATCTTTTGCGGTGGCCGAGCCGGGTTGTGTCNTNAATTTNGCGGGGTTGTTTTTGTTTTTCCTGTCCCACAATTTCTCTTTCTGTTCAGTCNCCTTTGCTGCGGTGGGGCGTNTCGAGGCCGCCCGGCGATTTGGTAAAAATTTCCGCGCCGTCAGCGNTAATGCCGATGGAGTGTTCATATTGCGCCGATAGGGTGCGGTCGCGGGTAACGGCTGTCCATCCGTCGCCCAGAATTTTCACCGCCGGTTTNCCCAAATTCAACATTGGCTCAATGGTGAAAAACATGCCCTCGCGCAAAACCAGCCCTTCGCCGGGGCGCCCGTAATGGAGAATATTGGGCGTGTCGTGAAAAACGCGGCCAAGCCCGTGCCCGCAAAAATCGCGCACAANCGCCANCCGGTTGATCTCGGCATGCTGTTGAATGGCATAGCCGATATCGCCCAGCGAGGCTCCGGGCCGCNCGGCGTTAATGCCGGCCATCATCGCCTCATAGGTCACATCCATCAGGCGTTTGGCTTTCACCGACACATCNCCGAGACTGTACATGCGGCTGTGGTCNCCATGCCAGCCTTCNAAAAACAAAGTGACATCGACGTTCATAATGTCGCCATCGCGCAAGCGCCGGTCGCCCGGAATGCCATGGCAAACAACGTGGTTTATCGAGGTGCAAACCGATTTTTTAAAGCCGCGATAATTNAGCGGCGCGGGCACCGCGCCCAGATCGCGNATAATTTCCAGCGCCTTGTCATCGAGGGCTTGNGTGGTTGTGCCGGGCACCACAAATGGGCTNAGCTCGTCAAGCGTGCGCGCCGCCATTTGCCCNACCATACGCATGGCGTCAAAATCTTCAGACGNATGAAGCTTGATCTGACCAGTATTTTTGAGCGGCTCGNAATTGGCGGCAATGAAATTCATCTTGTGTCCTTTATTTGGAAATAGCATGTTCTCATCAGCGTTGTCGATAAGCGGCGTGGTGTTTGTCACTAGGCNGGTTTCACTGCGCGGGTGTCATTGCAGATTTGTCGCTGCGGCAAACGAACCTAGTTAAGCATCAGGAGGCAAATATGGGCACAGACGACACNATCGCGCCGAAAGATGCATCTTCAANCGGTAACGTAACCGCCTGCATGNTGATAATCGGCAATGAAGTTCTTTCCGGCCGGACGCAGGATAAAAACNTGTCTTTTCTGGGCACGGCACTGGGCGATATCGGCGTNGATATGCGCGAAGCCCGCATCATTCCCGACGATCCAGCCANTATTATCGAAACNCTGAACCANTGCCGCGCGCGCTTTGACTATGTTTTCACCACGGGCGGCATTGGCCCGACGCATGATGATATCACCGCCGATTGCGTCGCCNAAGCCTTTGGCGTNCCGCTNGAATNTCACCCCGAAGCCATGGCGCGGCTTACCGCCCATTACGAGGCCATGGACACTGAGTTTAACGAAGCGCGCCAGCGCATGGCGCGCATCCCCAAAGGTGGCGGGTTGATCGACAATCCGGTAAGCACGGCCCCCGGCTTTGTCATTGAAAATGTCTATGTCATGGCTGGCGTGCCGAAAATCATGCAAGCCATGGTGGAAAATATTTTGCCGACACTCAAAGGCGGCGAGCAGCTTTCCAGCATCACCGTCTCGGCGCAGGTGCCCGAAGGCCAGATAGCCGCCGCCATGGGCGCGCTGCAGGCCGAATATGAAGACGTTAATTTGGGGCTCTATCCGTTTTATGGGCCTGCAGGGGCAGGGGTTAGCGTCGTTGCGCGCGCGCGTGATCAGGCGCGCCTTGGTGCGGTTGAAGCCAAAGTGATTGCGTATTTTGACGACATTGGTGCTGAGCGGATTGCCCGCCCCCAAAAGTAACGCGGCCAAACATTACCAAATGTTAATTTGGGCAAAACGCAGTTTTGCGCCATCATAAGGCTCTTGTTAGGGAGAAGTTTTATGAAAAAGACTGTATCAACGCTGGCCGTTATCGCCATGTTCTCGCTGCCGCAGGCAGCTGTTGCTCTGGATTCGGGTTTTGACGCCATGTCACAGTCCGGCAACCACCAGTTCTATGTCTGGTGCACGGGCAAAGATGATTACACTGCTGCACAATCTGGCGACAACGCCAAAGCCGCGCAGCTGGCACTGGCCGCAAAATCCGGTAAAAATTGCTGGCCTGTTTGGCAGGGTCTGGAAAACTAATCCAGTCCTGATTTCAGGAATTTCGGCAGCGTCCCGCGCGGGCGCTGCCGTTTTTTTTCGGGGGTTCGCATGTTCCGTTTGTTGTTTTTGGGTTTGTTGTTGTGCAGTGCTCCGGCCTACGCCACAGCACAAGAAGCCACACAGAAGCTTGTCATTGCCGTACTGGGCGACAGCCTGACATCGGGTTTTGAACTGCGCGGCGACCAGGGGTATGTGCAGGTGCTGGAAAGGGAGCTGCTCGCAAAAGGCTATAATGTCGATTTGAGAACCGCTGCCATCGCCGGACAATCGACGCGGCAAGGCCGCGATTGGGTGTTCATTGAGCCGGTGCTATCGGCTGATATCGTGCTGCTGCAATTGGGCGGCAATGACGCCAATTACCGTGTGCTGCCCGAAAGAATTAAGGAAAATCTCGACTATATGATCACCAATTTCCAGCAGCGCGGGCAGTTGGTGGTGTTTATGGCAAACAAGTTTACACCGAAATATGGTCAGAATTATCGCGCTGAAATCGAAGATCTTTTTGACGCGGTGGCGCGCGACTATGACCTGTTATTTGAGCCGTTCATCTATCAGCCGCTCATCGATTTTCAAACATTATTGCCGCGCGCGGAACTGCTGCTGGAAGACGGCGTTCATCCCAATGCTGCGGGCGTGCGCGAACTGGTGGCGCATTCGATACCGCTGGTCGAAAAGGCGATCCGCACGCGACGGGGAAACTGAACCGACCCAGTTTTATTCGTGAATATCCGACCAGTTTTTCAGCGCGGCCTTGCGATAAGCNTCGCGCTCGCCGGGGGCTTTGGAACACAGCATGGGCTCGTAATATTGGTCNAGCGTTTTTAAATCCGAAAACTGCGGCACATCGCTATCGACAAAACAATCCGAGACATCGCGCACTTCAAATTCGCACTGCGCGCGCGTGCCAACTTTGACCCGGTGGGTAAAGCCCGAGCGGTCTTCGCCGGTCATGCCGCGATAGCAAGTGGCGCTCATTGTGTGGCCTTTCTTTTCCAGCGGCTGCAAAGGATTGTCGACATGACAAATGTCCGGCGGCTGTTCGTAGGAATTCCAATATTTGAAATCGGAAGTGAACTTAAAGCGCATTTCGGACAGGAGAGCCTTGTTATCGCGCGAGCGCTCCTGCAGCACAATCTGGGCCGGGAAATTATACCTCGCCATGCCCTGTTCCTGACACGAGCCGGACACCGAATACCGCCAGAACATAACGGACGACGGTACATCGCCAGCTTGCACGCAAACCAGAGAGAGCCCAAAAAAGAACACAACCAAACGTTGCATGTATCTGTTCCAATGCATCAATAAACAAACTTCAACTTTAAATTCTGACCAAATTTAAAGCAGTTAATCAAGTATAACTTCCGAAATTGAGTACGACTTATTGACCAGTTATTTAGGGCATGCGGTGGTTTATTTGAAAATTGCCATCTTGTCAGGGTCGGTAAAAAAACCTAGTTTCGCAGATCCCTCGTGGCCTCGTGGTGGAATTGGTAGACACAGCAGACTTAAAATCTGCGGCCCGTTTAGGGCGTGACGGTTCGAGTCCGTCCGAGGCCACCATATNCGCGNANTNTATTGGGTTNNTTGATCCGACCCCGAACTGGAAGCGCTGTGGTTTCGACCTANNTNAGNNGCGGCGNNGCNATGGGTCGCCGTTNTTNATGTCTGGGGTAAGANGTGGAAATNAAAATGTCGGCATTGGCTGGGCTCGCACTGATATTTGGCTTTGGTATGTTGNTGTCTTCTTGTGGCAGCAATGTTGGAAACCCGCGCGGTGGCGAAGCNCCCTATCACCATCTCGAAAACGGCTTTCGTAATCCGCCCGATAGCCCGAAGCGCAATATTCCTTTCAAGCGCCGCATGAAGTTTTTTAGCCAGGCCGNNTGGCGCAACGCGGTGAGCAAAGCGCCNACCATCCCGGCCGACCANNCGGTTAANCGCGATGCGGCGAAAGCGCAATTGGCNNNTATGGGGGNTAATGATTTCGTTAGNTGGATCGGNCACGCAACGTTTTTAGTGCGTCTCGATGGTGTCAATGTCCTAACCGATCCGGTNTTTTCGCGCCGCGCCAGCCCAATGAGCTTTGCCGGACCAGAGCGNCTGGTGCCCCCCGGACTTCTTCTCGAAGACCTTCCGCCGATCGATGTGGTGGTAATCAGCCATGCTCATTATGACCATCTNGACACNGCGACGCTTGAAAAAATGCCNAATAAAGAGCGNATCACCGCNGTGGTGCCGCTGGGNTTGGGTAAATATTTCAAGGGCTATAAAGATGTCCGCGAGGTCGATTGGTATGATGATGTCGCGCTGCCGTCGCCCAATGGNGGTTTCAATCTGACAGCNTATCCAGCNGTGCATTGGTCAAATCGTTCNCTATTCGATATCAACCGCACGCTTTGGATGTCATATGGTTTTTCCGCAGGCGGGCATTCGGTATTCCACTCCGGNGACACTGAGANACATCCCAGCCTNTTTAGCGAAATTGGCCGGCACATGGCCGATAATCATGGCGGNTGCGACCTTGGNTTGATGAGTGTTGGCGCTTANGCGCCGCGGGATTTTATGCGCGGCGCGCATATGGACCCTGAAGGCGGNGCCGATATGGGGCGCGAGCTGGGTTGCAAGCGNATGGTGCCGATGCATTGGGGCACGTTTATTCTGTCATTCGAGCCGTTTGAGGAGCCGCGCCAGCGCTTTGTCAANGCGGCGGGAAACCGGGCATTGGTGATGAAAATTGGCGAAACCGTNCCAATNGATGCAATCGCGCCCTAGCCTCAANCCGAGCGTGGCCTCNNCNTTTAATTNGCGNTCNAACCGTTCNCAANNGCTCGCGCTTCNGCTGCGNTTTTGGCGGGTGCTTCTTCNATCGNNAAATGCNCAAGGTCNGGATAGNNNANCAANCGGCTGTTGAAAATCGCCCCGTTCATCCGCACACCATGGGCCAGCNGCACNAGCTTNTCTNGCGCCCCCCATATCAGNAGCGTCGGCNGGGTAATNTCNGCGAGGCGGCCTTCCAGCNGCGNGGNGCTTGTTCCCAAACTTCGCCGTTGCAGCATGGNTTCGNGCGATCCGNTCATGCGGNTAAGCTNCCAATATCTGGTAACTTGCNCATCGGTCACGAAATTATCCGGATNGGCAACGCTGTCGCGCAAGCNGCGTTCGATCATAAAGNGCGGTNTCACANAGCGTAAAATCGGTTGCANCCACGAAANATCGGCCAGCCCGAATGTCGAGGGCACCTCTTCGTCCGNCNTGCNNCGCATGCCGCNTGACCNGATGAGAANGAGGCCGCGAATTTTCTGCGGATGGTCGAGCGCATNTTGCAAGGCCACGCTGCCGCCCATCGAGNGGCCGACGATAATGGCGCGNTCCAGCTTCATCAGGCGCATAATCTGGTCGAGCGTNCGGCTCATATTNGCGCGGCTATAATCGCNGCCCGGAACGGCTCCGGTCAGGCCAAAGCCGGGCAGGTCAAAGCTGATCAGGCGAAANTCNTCGCCCAATTCGTCGACCCANGGCTCCCAAGNATGAACCGAGGNATAAGCNCCGTGCAGCAAAACCAAGGGTNGGCCCGCGCGATTGCCTTCATCGNGAATATGCACGGTGGCCCCGNTTNCGANGCGGTAGAGAAANGATTTGTCATTGCGATATTTGTNNTAAAGATCGCCGCGTATCAGGTCGGAAGAGATAAGAAAAGCTTGAGCCCAGCAAAAACATNATGAGCAGCGCCACAAGNAGGCCGAGNAGTGAACCAAGAATGCGANCCATNCTTTCCTNCCCTCAANGCTGTTTTCTTTTNAATTTGTNCGNGTTCGGGGCGAANANNAAGAGCTTTTCAGTCCNGNGCNCGAAACCGGTAGCGCGTNGAGCAATACGGGCACACAATTTCCGTCTCNCTGCCCATATCGAGAAACACATGNGGGTGGTCAAAAGGAGCTGAGGCGCCGGTGCATTCAAACGCGCGCACGGGNATGAAAATTTCCGCCAGCCCCTCATCATTGCTGAATTTGNGAAGTTCCGCCTGTGCCATGCGCGCCCNNGTTNCNATAATTTAACTTCAATTCGCCTTAATTCGCTTTAANGTCTATATCGGCTNAAGGCNGNAACGGCAAGTGCCTAGCAGCACCCGCATCCGCCCAGCGCGGCATCGCCATCGCCATGCCAGGCTTGCGCGACGGCTTGGGCNGATAAATCGGCCGTTTCGTTGAACTGGTCGCGCGCATCTTTGAGAAGCTGGTCGTCTGTCATNACATCAATNGCCGTCATCGCCAGCGCTTTTGCGCCATCGAGAACGGCGGCATCGCCAGTTTCCGATCCGGCGTATTTNGCAAACTCCGGATTGTGAATGACAACATGGGGTGGCGCGCACGCAATCATCGGGTGAATGGATGGCACGCGGTGGCTGACATTGCCCATATCGGTTGAGCCAGCCCCGGTGGTTGGTATTTTTTCAAGCGGAAAAAACGACAGGCCAAGGCTTTCGGCATTGACCTTGTAACGCTCGGCAAGCGGCCAGCAATCTTTGATTTCCAGATAATCGCCCAGCGCCCATTGTATCTCGGCATCACAGCCCGCGGCCAGCGCACCGGCCTCGAAGCAGTTTTTCACCCGCGTTTTTAGTTCCGCCAGCGCAATGCCATCGGCAGCGCGCACATAAAACGTGCCGACCGCGCGGTCGGGCACAATATTTGGTGCCAGCCCCGCTTCGTTAAAAATGCCGTGAATTCGCTCGTTCTGGCGAATGTGCTGGCGCAATTGCGCGATAGACTGATACGCGCTTACCAATGCGTCCAGCGCATTAATGCCAGCAAATGGCATGGCCGAAGCATGCGCGGCTTTGCCCGTAAAAGTCACCCGCACCTCGTTCATGGCAACGCTGGGCATGGTCACAAGATTAATGCCTGCCGGATGCACCATCATCGCCGTGTCGAGCCCGTCAAAAGCGCCCGCTTGCGCCATAATCTCTTTGCCGCCGCCTGCTTCCTCAGCCGGAGTGCCCAGATAGCGCACCCGACCGGGCAGGGCCGCGCCCAGTTTTGCAAGCGCCAGCGATGCGCCAAGGCCGGTGGTGGCAATGATGTTGTGTCCGCACGCATGGCCGATGCCCGGCAGCGCGTCATATTCGGATAAAATGCCGACCTCGACACCCTTATCGCCAAAGGTGGAAACAAAAGCCGTGTCCAGACCGCACGCGCCGCGCTCAACCGGCAGCCCGGCTTCCTCCACGCGGTCGGTCAAAAGCTCGTGGGCGAAATGTTCTTGGAAAGCAAGTTCGGGCTTTGCATGAATGGCATGGCTGGCCGAAATCAGCGCGTCCGACATGGCGTCAACCGCGGCACATGCCTGTTTTTTCAGAGCTTCTCGATCCATAGCCCGTCTCCTGTGTCTTTGACCGTGAATTTAGCCGATCTTAACCGGCATGCCTAGAAGCAATCCGGCATCAACCACCAGCAATTGGCCGGTTACATGCGCGCTGGCGCGGTTTGCGAAAAACAAAATCGGGCCGCTAATATCTTCTGGAGTTCCGGCGCGGTGCATGGGCGTTGACTTTTTTTGCCCGTCGACAATGCGGTCAAACATTTCCTCACCCAGCGCATTACGAAACCAATCCGTGCCGACAAAGCCCGGACACACCGCATTGACGCGAATATTATCCTCGCCCAGCGCGCGCGCAAGCGCCATCGTCATTGTATTCAAAGCCCCCTTGGAAGCCGCATAAGCCACCGAAGACCCGATGCCGCGCACACCGGCAACGGAGGAAATATTCACCACGCTTCCGGCCCCGCAATTTTTGAGATGCGGCTGGGCGGCGCGCACCATTTGGTAGGGCGCGATGGTGTTGAGGGCATAAATCGTCTCAAAATCTGTTTTATCCAGCCCGTCCAAATTGGCGTGATCCATGAATTTCGTGGTGCCCGCATTATTGACCAGAATGTCGAGGCGGCCCCATTTGTCCATGGCGGCTTCGACCAGCGCGCGGCAGGCCGCATCATCAGAAACATCTGCGCCCACGGCGATGGCCTCGCCACCAGCCTCTTCGCAAGCCGCCACAACCGCGTCTGCGGCGTCGCTGCTTTTTGAGTAATTGACCACAATTTTTGCACCACCGCTTGCCATGGCGATGGCGGCTTCTGCGCCAATGCCGGATGATGAGCCGGTGATGATGGCAATTTGATCTGAAAAGTCCATGTTCTGTCTCCTATTCGCCTTTAAATTTGGGGTTGCGTTTTTGTGCAAATGCCAAGCGGCCTTCTTCGTAATCGGCGCTTGCAAAACACGCGGCAATTTTGCCGTCAAGTTCCGCTTGGTCCGTGTCGGGGGTGCGCTCAAGCACACCCTTGGCGGCGCGCAAAGTCAATGGGGCGTTGGCGCAAATCGATGCAATGCGATGCGACAGCGCGCGCTCAAAATCCGATACGGGCGCAACATAATCCACCAGCCCGATTGTCTGGGCTTCGTGCGCGTCAAGCCTGCGTGCGGTGAACAGAATATCTTTGGCCCGCGAAGGGCCAACTGTGTCGCGCAAACGGTCGGTCGCGCTGGCAGGATAGGCAAGCCCCAAGCGCGCGGCGGGAATGGCAAAGCTCGCATCGTCGCTGGCAAGGCGCAAATCGCACGCCAGCGCCAGCCCCAGCCCGCCGCCGATACAATAGCCTTGAATGGCGGCAAGCGTCGGCACGCGAACTTGGCTGACAGCGTTAAACGCGTTGACCGTTGCCGCATCATAGTCGCTGCCCGCGGGCCCGGAAAATTTTTCGGCAAATTGGGCGATATCGGCACCAGCCACAAACGCCTTGTCGCCATCGCCGCGCAGCACAATCAGGCGCACATTTGAATTGTCGGCCAGCCGCGCCATCAAATCGGGAAAGGCCAGCCAGCCTTCAAGGTCGATGATGTTATGGCGTTCGGGGTAGCTGATGGTAACGCTTGCCAGATGACCGGAAATTTCGGCCCGCAGACGCGCCGCGCCGGTGGCAATGGTTTCGGGGTTTGTTTGCGTCATGGTGCGCCTCCGGCGGGGGTGGANCGGAAAAAACCGGCAAGGTCGGTGTAAACCTCCGGATCTTGCNCCATAAANAGGTGCCCGCCATCATAAAATTTGAGCGTTGCATCGGGTAGACGCGCGGCCATGTTTTCCATGGATTGGGGGCGCGCAATGCCATCAAAGCGCCCGCCCGCCAGCCAGACCGGACAGGTGATATTTTCCAGCCGCGCCCAGCAATCATGCGCTTTGCGCGCCGATAGCTGGCCGGATATGCCGCGCGCGTGGTTGTCTTCATGGGCAAATTCGCTGCGGTCAAGCCGCGCCATGGTTCTTTCCACCAGTTCGGGGTGGGCGTCGATAATCGCATCGTCAATCCGCGTGTCGCCCAGCCGAAGCATGGCTTTTGCGCGCGCTTGCAAATCAAGACCGTCCAATTCGTCAAGCGGGTAGGATGCCCCGCCTGCGCCGCCCGGCGAGGTGCAAAACAGCGCCAGATATTTTACGCGCTCGGGATAAGCCAGCGCAAATTCCTGCGCCACCATGCCGCCAAATGATAAGCCCAGAACATGCTCGCTTTCCAGTTCCAGCGCATCCATCAGCGCTGCTGTATCCTCGGCATAGGCCGCCATTGTGTAGCCATTTGCGGGTTTTTCGCTTTGGCCCAAACCCCGCTGGTCGTAGCTGATGACGTTGAACCCCGCGGTCAGCGGGCTGTCCATAATGGTCGGTTTTTTTCGCAAATCTCCGCCCGTGCCACTCAACACCAGCAAAGGCACGCCGGAACCAGCCATCTCGTAATAGGTGTTCAGCGTGCGGGTCTGAATGAAGGGCATTGCAGGGTCTATAGTTTTCTTGCTTGGGGTCGGGGCGCAATGGTATCCTTTCGCACGCAAGGGCGTAAAGACAATTTCTGAAGCCTGAATATGAAGGGCGTGAGGTCTGGAAAAAAAATGTCTGAAAAACCTGAGAATTTAGAACGCCTAGATCCCGTCTGGGCGCGCATACGCGCCGAGGCCAGCGAAATCGCCGAGCGCGAGCCGGTGATGTCGGGCTTTGTGCATACCAGCGTGCTGAACCATGACCGGCTTGAAACGGTGATTGCATCGCATCTGGCGGAAAAAATGGGCAATGCCGAGATTGGCGCGCGTGCGCTGGGTGAGGTTTTCGAGGAGAGCCTCGTCAATAATCCGGATTTGGGCGAAACCTTGCGGGCCGATATCATTGCCCATTATGACCGCGATCCGGCATGCCGGTCTTATCTTGATCCGGTTTTGTATTTTAAGGGTTTTCTGGCGTTGCAGGCTTATCGGGCGGCGCATTGGATGATCACGCATGACCGGCGCGCCACCGCGTTGTACATTCAAAACCGGGCATCAGAAGTGTTTCAGGCCGACATTCATCCGGCCGCGAAAATCGGCCGCGGCGTGTTTATCGACCATGCAACCGGCGTGGTCATTGGCGAAACGGCGGTGGTCGGCGACGATGTGTCGATGCTGCACAGCGTTACCTTGGGGGGCAGCGGCAAGGAAGGCGGCGACCGCCATCCGAAAATCGGCAATGGGGTGCTTATCTCGGTCGGTGCCAAAGTGCTGGGCAATATCAGGGTCGGCGAATGCGCCAAAATCGGCGGCGGCAGCGTGGTGCTGACGGATGTGCCGGCCTATTCAACGGCGGTCGGTGTTCCGGCCAAAATCATTCACGGCGTTTCTTCGACGCAACCCTCGCGGCAAATGGATCATAGTGTCGAGACGCCTGAGGGTGACGGGTCATAATTTTCGTTTTTGGAATTTCGGTAAGGGGGGAAGTTCAATGGGACGGTTAGCGGGAAAGACTGCATTTATATCTGGCGGCGCGCGTGGGCTGGGGGCTGAAATGGCCCGTCTGCTGCATGGCGAGGGCGCCAATGTCATGGTGACGGATATTCTGGAAGAGGAAGGCCACGCGCTGGCAAATGACCATGAAAACATGACTTTCATGGCGCATGATGTTTTGCAGGAAGACCAATGGGTCACCACGATTGCTGCCACGAAAGAAGCCTATGGCGGTTTGGATATTCTGGTAAACAATGCCGGTATNGCGCATAATTACACGACGATTGAGGAAACAACGCTTGAGCAATGGCGCAAAGTTGTCGGCATTGATCTGGATGCCGTTTTTCTGGGCTGCAAGCACGGCGTCGGGCTGATGAAAGAAAACGGCGGCGGCAGCATTATCAACATATCGTCGATTTACGGCATTGTTGGCTCGGCGGGCCAAGGCCCTTATCACGCCGCCAAAGGTGGGGTACGGCTGTTGACGAAGTCGCTTGCCGTTGAGCTGGCCCAGCTTGGCTACGGCATCAGGGTGAACTCGGTGCATCCGGGGTTTGTCGGCACCGATATGGTGCGCGACGGGTTGCGCCACGCGGTTGAAAAGGGGCTGATGCCGGGCGAAAACGAGGCGGTCGAGATGTTGACTATGCAAACACCGATCGGGCGGCTGGGNGTGCCGCGCGATATTGCCAATGCGGTTTTGTTTCTGGCTTCGGAAGAATCCGCTTGGATGACCGGTGCCGAACTCGTTGTTGACGGCGGCTTTACGGCACAATAGCTTGGCGAAGCTTGTTGAAAGGATAAGTCATGAATAATGATGAAGTGTTGCGCGTTCAGGCCTATCTGCGTCTGAANTTTTCCAATGACATGCTGACGCTGAAGCGCGGTGCCAAGGACGATATGGTTGAAGTTTTCATGGAAGACGAGTTTATCGGCACATTGTTCCGCGACGATGAAGACGGCGAGATATCCTACGCTTTCAACATGGCAATTCTGGAATTTGATCTGCCCACTCTGTGATGCGCGCGGGGGTTAGCGCGCGCGGGCGGCGGCTCTGAACGAGCGTATCATGTCGCGGATGCCGCTATCGATGGTTTCCCAATCGGACAAATAGGCGCGCTTGAAGCTGTAGCTGGCTTGCGCTGTTCGGCCAAGGTCGTAACTGCTTTCGCATGTCGGTTTTGGTGTGTCGACGGAATCGCAAATAAACAGCGGCGGCGCGAGCCGCTTGGTGCGCGGGCCGACGGGTAGGGCGCGGAACAATTCCTTTGAGGCATAGGGCGAAGCCGGCTGGAACCGGAAAAGCTGAAGGCCGTCATCGCGCACCTGACCCGCACCGGAGATAAACGGGCTCAGAACATCTTCGAAAATCCGGCGTTCGGGCAGCGGGCGCTCGCTGGCCCGCAAGGTGATAATGACCAAGGGGGAGGCCGCATCAATACGCAAAAATTCTTTATCCAGTTCCCGCGAATAGGGTTTGAGGTCGGGCAAGAGCGCGTGTAATTCGACAAAGCTCTGAACCTTCTGCGACCGGGTTTGTGCCGAGCGCGTGTAATGCGCGGGGATGGAAAACAACGTGCCGCCAACCTCGACGCGGACACGGTAGCCGTCATCAATAGGCTGATAGGCCTCATATTTGTTCTGCAACACATTGGGATTGAGCGACAGCCACAGGCCGATCATAATCGCAATAACGAACACGCCAAGGCCAACAAAAAACAGACGCCAGACCGGGCCTTCGCCTTCTGGAAATATGCGCGACATTTTGGACATGAACATTCTTTCACTCTCGACACTGGCGGTTAAGCCGCTACCATAGANATAGCATTTTGGGGGGAGTGAGGAAACATGGCGATTTATGCTTTGGGAGATGTAACACCCGTTTTTCCGGAAACTGGTAATTATTGGGTGGNGCCGGGCGCGCAAGTCATGGGCAACATCGTTTTGAAGGAAAATGCCAGCGTCTGGTTCGGTGCTGTGTTGCGTGGCGATAATGACCCCATCGTCATCGGTGAAAATTCCAATGTGCAGGACGGTGCCGTGATGCATACCGATATTGGCTGTCCGCTGACGCTGGGCGCCAATGTAACCGTCGGCCATCAGGCCATGTTGCATGGCTGCACGGTCGGCGATAACAGTCTGATCGGTATCGGTGCGACGGTGCTGAACGGCGCGAAAATTGGCCGAAATTGCCTCATCGGTGCACATGCGCTGGTTGGCGAGGGCAAGGAAATTCCCGATAATTCGATGGTGCTGGGCATGCCCGGCAAAGTTGTGCGTGAACTTGGCGAAGATAACGAAAAAATGATGCTCTTATCCGCCAATATTTATGTCGAAAACTGGAAACGGTTCAAAGAAACTCTGAAGGAAATCTGAGCAAATGATAGAGCAAGCAGATTATATTATTGTGGGGGCAGGCAGCGCGGGCTGCGTGCTTGCGGGGCGGTTGAGCGAAGACGAAAGCACCTCCGTGCTGCTTTTAGAAGCAGGCGGCAAGGACAAAAATCTGTTTATCCATATGCCAGCAGGCTATTCGCAGCTTGTTTCGGAGCGTAATGACCAAAATTATGGGTTTGAAACCGAGGCCGAGCCCAATCTTGGCGGGCGGCAAATGTTTTGGCCGCGCGGGCGCGGCTGGGGCGGCTCATCGTCGATCAATGCGATGGTCTATACGCGCGGCAATGCCTATGATTATGACCATTGGAGTCAGTTGGGTAATCAGGGCTGGTCGTATGAGAGCGTGTTGCCCTATTTCAAGCGGGCGGAAGATTTTTCCGGCGATGGCGATGAGGATTATCACGGCCATGGCGGGCCTTTGAGCGTTCAAAAATCCAACCGCACAAATGACGAATTGCTCGATGTGTTTGTCGAGGCCGGCCAGCAAGCGGGCATTCCCTTCACCAAAGACTTTAACGGCAAAAGCCAAGAGGGTGTGTCGCGTTATGAGCATACGATACGCGGCTCGAAACGCTGCAGCGCGGCGCGCGGCTATCTGCATCCGGCGTTAAAACGCAAAAANCTGCATACGCAAACAGACGTGACGGTGGAACGTATTGAATTTGAAGGTAAAAAAGCCACTGGCGTCACCTTCTCACAAAAAGGCAAAAGCGTCACGCTAAAGGCCAACAGGGAAGTTATTTTGTCGGCTGGCGCGCTCAACTCGCCACAAATTATGCTGCGGAGCGGCGTCGGCCCGGCCGATGAGATTAAACCGCACGGGCTGGACGTCGTGCATGAGCTGGCCGGTGTCGGGCGCAATCTGCAAGACCATTACGGGGTTGTCAGCCAGTTTGAATGCACCCAGCCGGTAACTTTGCACCGCTCGGCGGCGTGGTGGCGCACGCAACTGGCCGGCGTGCAATATCTGCTGTTTGGCAAGGGCGATGCGTCTTTTCCGCCGACAGCGGCAGGCGCGTTTTTCAAATCGAGCGACGAAAAAGCCGTATGCGACATGCAAATTCACTATGTATCGGTGGCCGTGCCGGATGTGCATGGACGCTCGGATATTCCGACCTCGCACGGGTTTTCGTCGATCGTCTATGGCTGCCGCCCCGAAAGCCGCGGGCATTTGGGTCTGAAATCAGCCAGCCCCGATGACGCGCCCGCGATCTTTCCGAATTATCTGACCGTTGAGCAGGACGCGATTGATATTCGCAATGGCTTCCGTAAAACCCGCGATATTTTCCTGCAAAAAGCCTTTGACCCCTATCGCGGCGAACAGATGAAGCCGTCGCATGATGTCAATGTCGACAGTGATGACGAGCTTGATGCGTGGATCCGCGCGACCGGCGAGACGTTGTATCATCCGGTCGGCACTTGCAAAATGGGCAGCGATAAAATGGCTGTGACCAATGAGCATGGGCAAGTGCAGGGGCTGGAGGGCTTGCGCGTGGTTGATGCCTCGCTTATGCCGACGCTGATTAGCGGCAACACCAATGCGCCGACCATTATGATGGCCGAGAAGATATCGGATCACATTCGTGGGCGTAACTTCTTGGCGCCCCAGCAAATCGCGGCTGAATAATGGTTCACTTCGAATTTTACTTCGATATATCAAGCCCTTGGACGTATTTGGCGTTTTCGCGGATTGAAGAAATTGCCGATAAATGCGGCGTCGATATTGACTGGAAACCCATTTTGGTCGGCGGCGTTTTCAATAGCGTGAACGAAAGCGTTTACGAACAACGCGCCAATCCGCACCCCGTCAAAGGGCGCTATTACGTCAAGGATTTACAAGATTGGGCGCGGTTTTGCGGCATTGAAATCGGCGCACCGCCGGTGTTTCCCGTGCGCGCGGTGAACCTCATGCGCGCTGCGCTGGTGGCGCTGGATGCGGGCTGTCTGCCAGCGTTTTCGCGCACGGCGTTTCATGCCTATTGGGGCGAATTGCGCGATGTCAGCCAGCCGGAAGAACTGGCGGAAATCTGCACCCGTGTTGGGCTTGATCCGGCTGAGACTGCTGAAAAAATAGCGGGCGATGACATAAAAAGCCGCTTGCGGGCCAACACGGAAGAGCTTATCGCCCGCGGTGGCTTCGGCTCGCCGAGCATGTTCATCAATGGCGCGGACATGTATTTCGGCAATGACCGTCTGCCGCTGGTGGAAGCTGCGCTGGCCCGTGCAGTGCAGGCGGAAAGCTAGCGCCGCAATAAGCTAATGAACCAATGAACCAATGAACCAATGAGCCAAAATGTGACCCAGCCAGCCCCGCGCGAACCGGCCTTTCGGGTGCCGCGCGTCATTGTTTTTCTGGCCGCGATCATTTTGGCTTTCCAGCTTGTCATGCAATTTGCCGATAGGCCTCTGACGCTGGCGCTTATCGTCGAAATGGCGCTGTTTCCGGCGCGGTTTTTCGCCGAAAATATGGGCGGTTTGCCCGGCGGCCTGGGGCAGGGCGTTTTCTCGCTGTTCTCCTACGGATTTTTGCATGGCGGCTGGTCGCATTGTCTGATCAATCTGGTCTGGCTACTGGCTTTTGGCGCACCTGTCGCGCGGCGTCTGGGCGCGCGCCGGTTTTTGGCCTTATATCTGGCGTGCATCGTCGTCGGCGGTCTAGTTCAGGTTTTCAGTGCTGGCGAAGAAGCCTGGTTGGTGCCGATTATCGGCGCGTCGGCTGGTGTCTCCGGCATGATGGGGGCCGCCGCACGGTTTGCTTTTCCCGAAACGCGCTGGCTTGACCCGGCAACCGTGGCGCAGCGGCGGCGGCTTTTGCCGATTTTAGAAGTGCCCAAACGCCGGCCCGTGATGATGTTTATCGCCGTTTGGGTGGTCATTAATGTGGCATTTGGGCTGGCCGGGCCTCTGNCTACGGGCACAATGTCGGCCAATATTGCTTGGCAGGCCCATTTGGGCGGGTTTTTTGCCGGTCTTTTGCTCATCGGCGTCATCGAAAAACCACCTTTGTCGCCCTCCGGTGGCCCCGGAAATGTCGATTATGGCGACTGGAAAGACCGCGCCTAAGTCTCAGCTTTCTTGAAAACCGCGTCAACCTGTCGCATACTGGCAGGTGTAAGAAAAACAGGGGCTGAACATGACAATAAGAAATATTTTGCAGCGTAAAGGGTCAAGTGTCATTGCCATAGACTCGCGGGCCACTGTGCGTGATGCCGTTAAAACGATGGATATTCACCGCATCGGTGCTCTGGTTATTCAGGGTTCTGCGGGGGCGTGTAACGGCATATTCACCGAGCGTGACGTAATGCGGGCTCTAGCAACCAGAGATGCACTGATTTTGGACGATCCGATCGAAAAGCACATGACGGAACGGCCACAAAGCATCTCGCCGGACACGCCGGTGGAAGAGGCTATGGAAATCATGACTGAGCGGCGCTTTCGGCATCTGCCAGTCATGCAAAATGATCGGCTGGGCGGCATTGTGTCGATCGGTGATTTGGTGAATTACCGTATTCACCAGACCGAGCGTGAGGCCGAGGCGCTGAAATCTTATATTCGCAGCGGATAGCCCGCGAAAAAAACTATAATTTGGTGGGATTGGGCGCGTCGCCATAAACCGCGAGCGGGTCAAAGACTTTCTCTGTTTCTTCGAAAGTCAATGTGACTGGCGCTTCCGGCAGGGTGCCGGTCGGCAAAGACCGGTAAAAACACGACCTGTACCCGACATGACAGCTTGCGCCATTGCCGCCAACGCGCACGCGCAACCACACGCAGTCTTGGTCATCGTCGATACGCATTTCCGCAACATTTTGTACAAGACCGCTGGTTGCGCCCTTGTGCCAGATGGCTTCGCGCGAGCGGCTGTAATAATGCGCTTCGCCCGTTTCAATCGTGCGGCGCAGGGCTTCTTCGTTCATAAAGCCGTGCATTAGGAGTTCGCCGGTTTCAAAATCGGTGGTGACGGCAGGTATCAGGCCGCGATCATCAAATTTCGGGGCCAGTTCAAAGCCTTCTTCAACCTGCTCGACGCTGGCGCGCGCTGCAAAGGGTCCGCTCATAACATCCTCAATATCGGATAGTGATTANCGAAGACTTATAGAGCTAGCCGCCAATCATGGCAAGGAAACGCGCTTCCATGCGCGGGTCTTCCGCGAAAACCCCGGTAAACTGCGTGGTGATGGTTGCAACATCGGGCTTTTTGATGCCGCGCGTTGTCATGCACTGGTGCTTGGCGTCAACCAGAATGGCAACACCGGCCGGCTCAAGCACACGCTGGATGCAATCCACTACTTGCGCGGTCATGGTTTCCTGCGTTTGCAGGCGCTTGGCGAAAATTTCAATAACCCGCGCCAGCTTGGAAATGCCAACAACCTTGTCTACCGGCATATAGGCGATATGCACTTTGCCGAGAATGGCGACCATGTGGTGCTCGCAGTGGCTTTCCATCGCAATGTCACGCAGCATGACCATATCGTCATAGCCTTCGACATCTTCAAAGGTGCGCCCCAGCACTTCTTCGGGGTCTTCGTCATACCCGGCGAAAAATTCGGTATAGGCATTAACAACGCGCTTGGGCGTATCGATAAGCCCCTCGCGCTCCGGATTGTCACCAGCCCATGAAATGAGGGTGCGGACGGCTGCTTCGGCTTCTTCGCGTGAAGGNTTTTCCACTGTTACATCCCGTTCTCTAACTATCGGCGTTTTGCTGCCGTCGACAATTGCATCCATTGTTATGCCTCGTATGCGGGAAATACGTCCCGGTATTCGTCAGGCATCCGCAAGATACCCGAATGTGTTCAAGCCCCTGCAGGTCATCGCCTTATGCCATGATACGTTGAAAACGCCGCCTCATCAATTTTGCATAAGGTTTTGCATTTATGCAGGAACCTTTTGCAATATAGCCTAACCACCCCAAAAGGCGAAGCGGCAAACGGTGAAGATGGGCAGCACCCCCTCGCAGCCTAATTGAATACGCGGGAATTGAGCCGTCGGATCAAATTTTATGCAGAAAACACAGCTTGCCGCGTGTTCCGACCCGAATTATGGTGCGCNAAAGCACCGTTAATGGAAACCTTCATGCACCGGCTCTTTCTGCATAATAATCTCACCCGCCAGAAAAGTGAGTTTCAGCCTGCAAATGCTGAACGCGTTACGGTTTATGTATGCGGGCCAACGGTTTATGGCCCCGCGCATATCGGCAATGCTCGCCCGGCCGTGGTTTTTGATGTGTTGGTGCGGCTGTTGCGTGGGCTTTATCCGGCTGTCAGCTACGCCCGCAATATTACCGATATTGACGATAAGATAAACGCGGCGGCGGCAGAAGAAGGCGTCGATATCAAGGTTGTTACCGACCGATATAGGGTCAAATATCATGAAGATATGGCCGCGCTTGGGGTTGCGCCGCCCGATATTGAGCCGCACGCGACCCAGCATATTGACGATATTATCGCCATGATTAACGAACTGATTGCCCGCGATGCCGCCTATGAAGCCGAAGGCCATGTGCTGTTTGATGTTACCCAAGACGCAGAATATGGGTCGCTGGCGCGCCGCGCGCGCGAAGACATGCTGGCCGGTGCGCGGGTTGAGATTGCCCCTTACAAGCGCGATGCCGGTGATTTTGTGCTGTGGAAACCCTCCAGCGCCGAACTGCCCGGCTGGGATAGCCCGTGGGGGCGCGGGCGTCCGGGCTGGCATATTGAATGCTCGGCCATGATTGCTCATCATTTCGGGCCGACGATTGACATTCATGGCGGCGGTGTGGATTTGCAGTTTCCCCATCATGAAAACGAATGCGCGCAAAGCCGGTGCGCTCACAGTGCGCCGCTGGCGCGCTACTGGTTGCACAATGGCATGTTGAATGTGGCCGGTGAAAAAATGTCGAAATCGCGCGGCAACATCAAGCTGGTTGACGAATTGCTGGCCGATTATCCGGGCGAGGCGGTGCGCCTCGCGCTTTTGCAAGGTCATTACAGGCAGCCGCTTGATTTCACCGCCGAGTTGCTGGACCAGTGCGTTCGCAGTCTCGACCGGCTTTACACTGTGCTTCGCACGCATGGCGATATTGAGGCCGCGCCGCAAGATGCGCCCGACGCGTTTATGCAGGCGCTATGCGATGATCTGAACACGCCCAAGGCCATGGCCGAGCTTTTCGCGTTGGCAAAACACGCCGACACGCCCGACGGCAAAGGCCAATTGCTGGCCGCCGCGCGCATTTTGGGGCTGTTGCAGGCCGGGCCTGAGGCTTGGTTTGCCTCCGATATGGAAGGGGTTGATGTCGCGCGCATTGACGAATTGATTGCAAAGCGCGCTAGAGCCCGCGCGACCCGCGATTTCGATGCTGCCGATGCCGCCCGCGATGCGCTTGGCGATATGGGGGTGAGCATTGAAGACACGCCCGACGGGACAATATGGCGTCTCGCGCCCACGCGCGGCACGCGCTAATATAAGCCAATGATGAACGAGCTATACAATCAGCGGATTTTGCAGCTTGCCGCAGAGGTGCCGCATCTGGGGCGTCTGGCCGAACCGGGCGCGCAAGCCGATGCCGTGTCGCGCCTGTGCGGGTCGCGGGTGCATGTCGAATTATGCCTCGGCGCTGATGGCCGCGTCACGGATTTTGCCCATGAATTGCAGGCCTGCGCGCTGGGCCAAGCGTCAAGCTCGGTGATGGCGCGCGAAATTATCGGCAGTTCGGCCAAAGACCTGCACGCGGTTGCCGAACAAATGCGCGCCATGCTCAAGGAAAACGGGCCGGTGCCGAGCCTGCCCGACCAGCCGGACAAATGGAAAGATTTGGAAGTGCTGAGCCCGGTGCGCGACTTTCACAATCGACATGCCTCGACATTGCTGACTTTCGACGCGGTTGAGGATTGCCTCAATCAATTGGGCTGGTGAGTGGCGATGCGTGTTCTGCNTCGGTTTCTTGGCTTGCTGATTTTACTGCCCGTCTATTNTTACCGCCTGTTCCTATCACCGCTTNTGCCGCCAACCTGTCGGTTTCAGCCGACCTGCTCTGAATATGCGCTGGATGCGGTTCGGCATCACGGCCCGATATCCGGATGCGTGCTTTTTCTCCGCCGTATTTCGCATTGCCATCCGATAGAAAGTTTGGGTGCGGGACACGGTTTTGACCCCGTGCCTGTTGAGATTTTGCGCGGACCTTGGTATGCCCCTTGGAGACTTGTGATTGTGACACAAAAAACGGAAGACGCACATGATTACACTGACCCTGCCTGATGGTTCCACGCGAGATGTGGAGGCACCTTTAACTGGTGCGGAGTTTGCTGCGTCTATTTCCAACAGTCTGGCGAAAAAGGCGCTGGCGCTGAANCTTGACGGCGTGCTCGTCGATCTCGCAACCGAGATTGACCGCGATTGCGAACTGGCTGTCATTACCGCCGATGATGAGGAAGGTGTCGAACTGATGCGGCACGACTGCGCGCATGTGATGGCGCAGGCCGTACAGGAATTATTCCCCGACACGCAAGTGACCATCGGGCCGGTGATTGAAGACGGCTTCTTTTACGATTTTGCCCGTGAAACCCCGTTCAGTCTGGACGATNTGGAAACCATCGAAAAGCGCATGCGCGACATTGTCGAGCGCAATGAGCCGATTGTCCGTGAAGTGTGGCAACGCGACGAGGCGATTGCCCANTTCCGCGAGATTGGCGAAATTTACAAAGCCGAAATCATTGCCNATATTCCNGGCGATGAGCCAATTACCGTCTACCGCCAGGGCGACTGGAAAGATTTGTGCCGNGGGCCGCATCTGCCCTCGACCGGCAAGCTGGGCAAGGCGTTCAAGCTGACCAAACTTGCCGGTGCCTATTGGCGNGGCGACAGCAATAANGANATGCTGCANCGCATTTACGGCACNTGCTGGGCCAATGACAAACAGCTCAAAGCCTATTTGACCATGATNGAGGAAGCCGAAAAGCGCGACCACCGCAAAATCGGCCGCGANATGGATCTCTTNCATTTGCAGGAAGAGGCGCAAGGNTCGGTGTTCTGGCACAAAAAGGGNTACATTATCTGGCAGGCACTGGAGCAATATATCCGCCGCCGCCTTGAGGCNAATGGCTATGATGAGGTGAAGACCCCGCAACTGCTCGACCGGCGCTTCTGGGAGCAATCGGGCCACTGGGATAAGTTCCGCGAAAACATGTTTGTGGTGCCCGACGAAGTGCCGGCCACGGATGATGATGCCGAGGTTTTTTCAGGTGACGCCGATTTGATGGCTTTGAAGCCGATGAATTGTCCAGCGCATGTGCAGATTTTCAAACAAGGCATTAAAAGCTATCGCGACCTGCCCATTCGTATGGCCGAATTTGGGTGTTGCCACCGCAATGAGGCCCATGGCGCGTTGCACGGGCTGATGCGGGTGCGCCAGATGACGCAGGATGACGCGCATATTTTCTGCCGCGAAGACCAGATTATTGATGAAGCGGTCGCGTTTTGCGGGCTGGTTACGCAAGTTTATGAAGACCTCGGCTTTAACGATGTTTCGGTCAAGCTGGCCTTGCGGCCCGACACGCGCGCCGGTGATGACGCGGTGTGGGACAGGGCCGAGAGCGGCCTGCGCGATGCGCTGACAGCGGTTGGTCTTGAGTGGGAAGAGCTGCCGGGCGAGGGCGCGTTTTACGGGCCGAAGATTGAATATCACTTGCGCGATGCCATTGGGCGCACCTGGCAATGCGGCACGCTGCAATTGGATTTTGTGCTGCCCGAACGTTTGGGCGCGAGCTATATTGGCGAGGATGGCGAAAAGCACATGCCGGTCATGTTGCACCGCGCGGTGCTGGGCACGCTGGAGCGGTTCATCGGCATTATGATCGAAAGCTATGCCGGCAAAATGCCGCTGTGGTTGGCACCGCAGCAGGTGATGGTTTGCCCGATTACCACCGAAGCCGATGATTACGCACATCTCGTTGTCGCGGCGCTCAAAGCACAGGGTTTGCGTGCAGACGCCGATACGCGCAATGAAAAAATCAATTACAAAGTGCGCGAGCATTCGGTTGCCAAAGTGCCGGTCATTCTTGCCGTTGGCGGGCGCGAGGCCGAAGCACAAACCGTTTCATTGCGGCGTCTGGGCAGCAAAGACCAAGAGGTTGTCGCGCTTGGCGATGTTGTGACACGGCTTGTCGAAGAAGCCTGCCCGCCCGATTTGCGCTGAAGCGGCTTTAGGGAAAAGACNAGCCGACTTCCAAACGGTAACTGCGAAATGTGTTGGGCCTGCCAGCCACGGCGTTTTGGCCGCGCAAAACCCGCAGGTTAAATCTATGGTCGGGCGGCGAAAAGCTGACCGCCACATAGCTGTTGCGGCTGGTGTATGACTTGGCGCGATTTTCATAAATCTCGCTGATCCAGCCCAGCGAAATTTGGTGGTCATAGCCCAAGTGAATTTCATAATCGTGTTTCCAAACGCCCGAAGACCGACCGTTAAATTGCGTGACGGCAAGGTTTTGCGTCAGATGATAGCGCTGCCATGAAAGCCGGTCGGCAATGGTGATGGTCAAACCGCCGCCGTCTTGATGGGTTGCGGCAGGGCCCGCGGCATCAAGTGTTTTTATGTGCGTGTGGTGATGAAAAATTTGCATGGCGGCGGCTCTGTCGCGGGAAAATTTTACCGTCGGAAAAGCAAACCGCAAAGCGCGCAAACNTCCCNGCGGCAAAAGACCAATGGCNAGAAATGGCACTGGCGTCTGCACAGCCAATTCGTGATAAATCGTCCGCCGCGTGTCGTTTTCCAAATGCGTGTTTTGAAAGAGGTGTTTGGCAATAATCATAATATTTTGGGAAATCGCATATTCGCCATAAGCCTCTAGGGTCTGGCTGCTTTCCGCGCTTTGAAGGTCCCCGCCGCTATTGGGCTCTCCAGCTTGGTGGGTAACGTAAATGCCGGCATTTCCCGCACCACCGCCGCGCTAGAGCGCGACATAGCCACTGTCCGATGCGCGCGGCCAAGCACCCGCAAAGGCCGGTGCATAAATTTGAACTGCGAACAGGGCGGCGATTGTGATAAGCACGAGCATGATTTGTTTTCTTTTTCTTTTTTCACCGGGCGGTACGGCTTTTTCTTTTTNATTGATGCCGATGATACCAATGATTCCGATGGCAAACCTCACCACGCGGTCGCGGGCCAATGCAAGATAATCCTGTTCTGAGTTTTCTGGCCGAACGGCGTTCGGTACTGGCGCGCAATATGTCGGGCCCCGGCCCTGACCGCGCTATGCTGGAGACGCTTTTGTCGATTGCAATGCGCGTGCCCGATCACGGCAAGCTGACCCCGTGGCGGCTTGTGGTTGTTCAAGATGATGACCGGATTGAACTGGGCGACATTGCGGCGCGCGAACTTGCCGCCGCAAATGCCGAGCCCGAAGAGGTCGAGGCCGCGCGCGCACAGTTTTTACGCGCGCCTTGTGTTGTGGCTGTTTTGGCGTGCCCGCGCGCNCATCCGAAAATTCCCCGCANTGAACAGCTTTATTCAGCCGGTGCCGTGTGCATGATGCTGGTGACAGCCGCGCGCGCTGCCGGTTTTGCCGCCCAATGGTTGACGGGTGCGGCNGCCTATAATNGCGATGTGCTATCGCGGCTTGGCGGTGGCGCAGACGATGAGATTGCTGGTTTCATTTATCTCGGCTCTTGCGCTGAAAAACCGACCGAGCGCGCGCGTCCCNACTTTGCGGATATTGCCTGTTTCGGTCTGCCCGACACGAGTTCGACATGATNGGAATCGAAATGACGGGCTCNGCATAATGCGCCAATTATTANNAGANATGCGCGACTTGCTCGCGCTGGCGTGGCCGGTGGTCATCAGCCGTACAGGTATTCTCACGCTGTCGATCACCGACACGGTNATGGTCGGGCATTATGCGTCCGAGCATCTCGCCTATGTCGGCATCGGCATGGTACCNAGCAATATTTTCATTCTCGTCATGATCGGTCTGCTGATGGGCACATCTGTGCTTGTGTCCAATCGTTTCGGGGCTGGCGANACGGCAAAGACCGGCGAGATTTGGTGGCTGTCTCTGCCGTGGGGTATTGCCATCGGCCTNNTGGGGTTTGTCATTTGCGCGTTTGGCGAAACGCTGCTTTTGCTGTCCGGCCAGANGCCGGAACTGGCGGCAAAAGGCGGGCGCATTTCTTTCATTGCCGGGCTTAGCCTGCCCTTGGCTGCCATCCACATGACCACCGGATTTTTTCTGGAGGGGGTCCGCAACCCGCGCCCGGGCATGGTCATTATGATTGTCGCCAATATCATCAATATCGGTGCCAATTATGTTCTGGTCTATGGCATGTACGGCTTTCCCGAACTGGGTGCCGAAGGCTCCATCTGGGCGACGTTTATTGTGCGCCTCGCGCAGGTGTTCGCCATTTTGTCGTATGTCTGGTTTTTCCTCGACCGCACCAAATATGGCATCGACCGGCCGGTTTGGGGCTGGCGCGCCGCGCGTGAAATGCGGCGCATTGGCTATGCGTCGGGCGTTTCCATGGGCGTTGAAAACGCCGCCTTTAATGCGCTGGCGCTGTTTGGCGGGCTGCTCGGCACGGTTGTGCTGGCGGCCCATGTCATCACCATCAATGTGTTTGCGCTGTTTTTCATGATGGGTCTGGGCTTTGGTGTGGCAACCGCGGTCAGTGTCGGCAATGCGTATGGGGCTGGTGATATGGCGCGCGTTTATCGCTGGGCGTGGGTCGGGCTTGGTCTGCAAACCGGCGTGATGATGGTCGGCGTTTTAATTATGTTTTTCTATGCGCGCTATGCCGCCGGACTGTTTACCGAAGATGCGGCCGTTGCCAAGCTTGCCGCAACCATGATCGGCTATGCGAGCATCGCCCTGATTTTTGACACCGGCCAATCGCTTTTTGCCATGTCTTTACGCGCACGGCGCGACACCTGGTATCCAACGCTTATTCACATTCTAAGCTATGTCGTCATCATGATACCGCTAACCTGGTATATGAGTTTTGAACTGGGGCGGGGTGCGTTGGGCCTTATCGACGGCATTGTTCTGGGCACGTTGGCACCCTTCACGCTGCTGGGCCTGCGCTATATCTACCTGCACCGCCGCGCGCTCACAGACATTACGAGAACGGCCTAGGTCGATTTGACGATTTTTTCCGCGTGTAATTTCGCGCGCGCGTCGGCGTCGAACCCAAGCATTTCCAGAATTTCATCCGTATGCTCGCCTATTTCCGGCGACGGGCCTTTCGGGTCTGTGCTCTCATCGCCAAAGCGAATGGGCGAGGCTGGCGCGGTATAGCTTGTGCCGTCAGCTTTCGGCATATCGACAAACACGCCCGCATCGCGCATTTGCGGGTCTTCCAGTGCCTGCTCGAAACTTTGCACGGGCGACCAGATAATGCCTTGTGCATCCAGCCGCTTTCCCCATTCATCCAGCGTGTAGCGCGCAAACACGGCGTCGAATTCGGCGACCAAGGCTGGCGCGTTTCTGCGGCGGTTGCGGAAACTGTCAAAGCGCGGGTCTTCGGCCAGATGCTCCAGTTCCGTCGCGCGCATAATTTCCGGCCAGTCGGGTTCACCGGGGCGCGAATTCATAAACAACCAGTGCCCGTCTGACGTTTGGAAGAAATTGCTCGTCGGCACCACGGCTTCGTCGCGCGGGCGCGAGCGCGCAATGCGCCCATAGCGCATATAGGTTGAAAAATCCGAACCCACGACATACGCGCCCGACCGCACAAGCGAACTTTCAACCAGCGTGCCCTTGCCGGTTTTTTGTGCCCGCAACAGCGCGGCCAAAATGCCGCTTGCCGTGCTGATGCCGGTAATATGGTCGCCCACGGCCACCCGCAACGGCACGGGCGAGGCACCTTTGGGGGTCATCATCCAGCCAATGCCGGATTTGGCCCAGAACGCCGCTGTGTCGAAGCCCGGCTTGTCGCGCTCGTCACCTTCAAGGCCGAAGCCGGTGACGCTGGCATAAATCATTTTGGGGTTGATGGCGTGTAGCGTGTCGAAATCAAGACCCTGCTTTTCAAGCTGGCCCGGGCGCACATTGGTCAGGAACACATCGGCATCTTCTATTAGCTTGCGGACAATATCAGTGCCCTCATCAGTTGATGTGTTGACNGCGAGCGCGCGTTTGCCGCGATTGTCGAGCGCGAAAATCGGATTGTCCGGATAGTCGTCCGTCATGGCCGTGGCNAAGAAATTACGCATCGGGCAGCCGCCCAAAGGTTCAACTTTTATGACCTCGGCACCCCAATCCGCCATCACGCCACCGGCGGCTGGTGCTGCTATGTAGGTTGCCATTTCGACAACTTTGATACCCTCAAGCATGACTTTCTCCTTATTATGGCGTTACTCTATACAGATGCCGGATTTAAATGCAACGGACGAAGAAGCAGTACGCGCCACCTTGCTCGGCATGCGCGCGGAAGTGCGCGACATGCTTGAAAACGCGGGCGAAAACACCGCGCCGGTTAANCTCGACCAAACCCAGCAGGGCCGCTTGTCGCGCATGGATGCGATGCAGCAGCAGGCCATGGCGGATGAAACCCAGCGGCGGCGCCATGTGCGTTTGGCGCAAATCGATGCGGCACTGGCGCGCCTCGATGACGGCGAATACGGCTATTGCGTGACCTGCGGTGAGGAAATAAATGCCGACNGGCTGGCGCTCGACCCCGCCATTGCCTTGTGTTTGCGCCACGCTAAGTAGCGCCTATAGGCCGCATGTCTTTCGCATGTAAGGGCCCCCGCATGTAAGGGGTATTGCACACAATAGATGTTGCCGCGAACAAGGCGAAGCGATAGACAAAGCTCGCATGGGCTATTTCTCTTTCATTCGCGCCGAATACCGCTTTTTGCTTTTTGGCTTTTTGATGATGGGTCTGTCGAATTTCGGGCAGACCTTTTTCATTGCACTTTATAGCGAGCATTTCCGCGAAACCTTCGCGCTGACCAACACGCAATTTGGCGGGCTGTACTCGGCTGTCACGCTGGCAAGCGCGGTATGCCTTTTATATTCGGGCAAGCTCATTGATCGCTTGCGGTTGCCNGTTTTTGCCGGCGCGACGCTTGTGGGTTTGGCGCTGGCGTGTCTCGTCACCTTTTTGGCAAACGAGTTATGGATGTTGGCGCTGGGGCTTTTTATGCTGCGCCAATTCGGGCAGGGGTTAAGTTCGCATACCGGCATGACCGCAACCAGCCGCGCCTATCAGAAAAATCGGGGCCGTGCCACCGCGCTGGTGCAGTTGGGATATGCTGGCTTTGAGGGCTTTTTTCCGGTTATGGCAATCACGCTGATGGCGCTTTTCGGCTGGCAGCAAAGCTGGCTGGTGTTTGGTGTGTTTCTGGCACTGGTGGCGCTGCCGTTGCTTTTGTTTCTAAGCCGGTTCGAGCCATTGCCCAAGGAAGCGGCGGGCGATGTACCCACCGGCTCGGTTGACCGCGCACATGTGCTGCGCGACAGGCGGTTTTATCTGGTATTGCCACTTTATGTTGCGCCGCCGTTTTTGCTGACGGGCATGTTTTTTCATCAGATCGTTCTGGCCGAAGAGCGCGGCTGGTCGCTGGCGCTGCTGGCTGGCGCGTTCAGCCTCTATGCGGGCTTGAAAATCGCCGCCTCACTTGTCTCCGGCATTGTCGTCGACCGCGTAACGGCCTTGCGCGCGCTGCCGTTTTCGGCAATTCCGCTCATTTTAGCCTTTGCCAGCCTATTGTTGCCGCCCGCAAGTTTCGGCATCTATGCGCCGTTTGTTTATCTCGGTTTGTGCGGTTTGAACCTCGGCATGATCGGGCCGGTCAGCGGCGGGTTATGGCCGGAACTTTTCGGGACGCAGCATCTGGGTGCCATTCGCTCGCTCACCTCGCCCATCGCGATTTTCGGCACGGCCGCCGCGCCGGTTCTGTTCGGGGTGGTNATCGATGCCGGATTTGATTTTCAGACCATCNCGTTTGGCTGTGTNTGCTTTGTCGGCCTTGCNGCGCTGCTTGCCTTTGCCGCCGGGCGCGATACACTCTCGACCAAATCTGGAGGGAACACGCATGACTGAAAATGTGGGTGAAAATGTGGCCGAAAATGATGCACCGCTTATTCCTGCGGCAACGGTTTTGATTGTCCGCGACACGCAAGCGGGCCTCGAAGTGTTTATGGTCGTGCGCCATCACCAGATCGATTTTGCCTCCGGCGCGCTGGTGTTTCCCGGCGGCAAGATTGATAAGCCCGATTTCGATGCCGCCTTGCGCGCGCATTGTGCCGGTGCCGACGGTCTGGATGATAATGAATTGGCGTATCGCGTGGGCTCAATTCGTGAGGCCTATGAAGAGTGCGGTATTTTGCTGGCGCGCGANAAAGGCAGCGACGCATTTGTATCCGCGGCGCGGTTGCAGGAAATGTCGGGCTGGCGCGACCGGTTCAACAATCGCGATGCCACCATGCGCGATTTTGCCGAGGCTGAAAATCTGGAATTTGGCGTTGATGCGCTGGGGCATTTTGCCCATTGGGTAACGCCCGACATGATGAAAAAGCGGTTCGACACGCATTTTTATCTGGCCCGCGCGCCCGAAGACCACATTGGTGCCCATGATGGCAGCGAGAGCGTCGACAGTGTCTGGATCACGCCGGAGCAGGCTCTAAAAGACGCCGAGGCTGGCACCCGTACGATTATTTTCCCGACACGCATGAATATTGAAAAGCTGGCGAACAGCGCAAATGTCGATGCGGCGGTCGCCAGTTGTGGTGGGGTGGTGACGGTGAAGCCGTTCATCGAGCAGGATGGCGACAAGCGTTTCTTGCGTATCCAAGCCAATGCTGGCTATGGCGACCCGCGCGAAGACATCACCAATGGCCTTTAAAAGAGGCCGATAAATGATTGCGTCGNTTAAGGCGTAAACTGTTCGGTTAAAATCCGCTCATCGAGGCTGTGGTCAGCATCGAACAGCATCAGCAATTGATGGCTTTTGTCCTGCTTGATTTGCACCTCGGCAATATTTCTGAACTCGGCATGGTCAGCGACCGCACTGATGGGGCGCTTTTCGGCTTCCAGAGCTTCGATTTTTACGTCCGCACGCTCCGGCAGCAAGGCACCGCGCCAACGCCGCGGGCGAAAAGCCGATATCGGCGTCAGGGCCAGAAGCGAGGCTTCGATTGGCAGGATCGGCCCATGCGCCGACAAATTATAGGCCGTGCTGCCGGCGGGTGTGGAAACCAGCACGCCATCGCAAATCAGCTCTTCCATCCGCACATTATCATCGACCGAAATTCTGAGTTTGGCGGCCTGCGCGGTTTCGCGCAAAAGCGAAACCTCGTTAATNGCCAACGCCTCGTGGTGNGTGCCGTCGACGGTCACGGCCTGCATCCGAAGCGGGTGCAGCACCGAAAGCTTGGCACTGGCGATGCGCGCCTGCAGGTTTTCTTCCTCAAACGGGTTCATCAAAAACCCTATGGAGCCGTAATTCATGCCGAAAATCGGTGTGCCGGTATGCAGGCATTTGTGCAGCGTTTGCAGCATTAGCCCGTCGCCCCCCAGCGCCACAATAATGTCGGCGTCGCCCACCGGCACGCCGTCATATTTGGCTTCCAGCTGCGCGCAAGCGGCTTCGGCGTCCTCGCGCCCATTGGCAACAAAGGCCAGCTTTTTGGTTTGGTCCGGCGTGCTCATGTCAAAATCGTTCTCGCATTTATTGGCCTTGTAGCATGGAATAAAAGCAAAAAACATCCTACACGCGCCGCGCGTGTAACGATAATATAGTTCCGTAACAGGGGGTATGTGCCATGGCAGACAAACTGGTGTTAAGCATTGATCAGGGGACAACATCCAGCCGCGCGCTGGCCTTTGAGCGTAGCGGCAAAATGCGGGGCGTGGCACAGCAGGAATTCCGACAGATATTTCCCGCCGATGGCTGGGTCGAGCATGACGCGGACGAGATTTGGCAGACCACGCTTGAGGTGTGCCGCGCGGTTATGGATGAGGCGGGCCCCGAAAACTTTCGCGGCATCGGCATCACCAATCAGCGCGAAACCGTTGTGATATGGGACAGAAACACCGGCAAGCCGATTGCCAATGCGATTGTCTGGCAAGACCGGCGCACGGCGGATTTATGCGCGAAAATTGCCGCCGCAGGGCATGAGGACATGGTGCGCGAGAAAACCGGCCTGCTGCTCGACCCTTATTTTTCGGCCAGCAAAATCGCCTGGTTGCTGGACAATGTGCCGGATGCACGCGCCCGCGCAGAGGCTGGCGATCTGGCCTTCGGCACGGTGGATAGCTGGCTTGTCTGGCAGTTGACCGCCGGACAGGTTCACGCAACGGATGCGACCAATGCCGCGCGCACCAGCATTTTCAACATCCATACCCATGATTGGGATGATGAGCTTTTGGCGTTGTTTAATGTGCCACGAAATATTTTGCCGACGGTCCACGACAATGTGTCGGATTTCGGCGTCAGCGCCGACGGCGTTCTGGCCGCTAATCTGCCGATTTGCGGCATGGCGGGCGACCAGCAGGCGGCGGTGCTGGGTCAGGCGTGCTTTGACCCGGGCATGATAAAATCGACCTATGGCACGGGGTGTTTTGTGNTGGCAAATACNGGCACGNAGGCNGTCACCTCGCNAAACCGGCTTTTGACGACCATTGCCTATCGCTTGGACGGGCAGACAATTTACGGGNTGGAGGGCAGTATTTTCATGGCNGGTGCCATCGTTCAATGGTTGCGCGATGCGTTGTGCCTCATAGAAAAGGCAAGCGATACGGCNNCACTGGCGGCAGCGGCNGACCCCACCAGCAATATTGTGCTGGTGCCNGCTTTTACCGGCCTTGGCGCNCCCCACTGGAAACCGGATGCGCGCGCGGCCCTGTTCAACATGACGCGCGATACGGGGCGGGCGGAAATTGTGCGCGCCGCGCTGGAAGCGGTGTCTTTGCAGACCGATGATTTATTGCGCGCCATCAATGACGACATGGCCCATGCCGGCCTGTCGGTGCCGCCGCGCTTGCGCGTTGATGGCGGCATGGTTGCCAATGACTGGTTTGTACAAAATCTCGCAGATCTATGTGCCTGCCCGATCGACCGACCGGAAGTTATCGAAACCACGGCGGCGGGCGCGGCGATGTTGGCTATGGTGAAATTGGGCTGGTATGACAGCCCGGCTGAATTTGCCGCCAGCTGGCAACTCAATGCTGCGTTTGAGCCGTCCATGCCGGAAAACCAGCGCGCGCATAAACAGCGCGCGTGGCAGGGCGCGCTGGAGCCGATTTTGCGCGGCGCGGAACCTTCCGGTAATTGACAAATCTGGTCTTTCGCATGAAGGTATGAACAAATAACAGGGAGTGTTTACAATGTCGGCAGCTGAAGAAATTACATCCGTCAAGGACATGGTGAGTGAAGAAGAATGGCAGTTGCGGGTTGACCTCGCAGCGACCTATCGTCTGGTCGCCATGCATGGCTGGGATGACATGATCTTTACCCATATCTCGGTTCGTGTTCCGGGGCCGGAGCATCATTTTCTGATCAATCCCTACGGCATGCTGTTTGAAGAGATTACCGCCTCAAGCCTCGTCAAAATCGACCTTGAGGGCAATATTGTCATGGACAGCCCGTATTTCGTAAATCCGGCTGGTTTCACCATTCACAGCGCCATTCACAGCGCCCGCGAAGACGCCCAATGCGTGTTGCATTTGCACACGGATGACGGGGTGGCCGTTTCGGCGCAAAAAGACGGGCTGCAACCCATCACCCAGCAATCCATGTTGCTGACCAGCCAGGTGTCCTACCACGATTATGAAGGCGTGGCGCTTGATCTGGATGAGCGCGAGCGGCTGGTCGCCGATATTGGCGATAAAAAACTCATGGTGCTGCGTAATCACGGCACATTGGCGGTCGGTGAAAACTGCGCGCTGGCATTTATTGCGATCTATTTCCTTGAGCGTGCTTGCACGGCGCAAATTCGCGCCATGACGGGCGAGTTGAACCGCCCGAGCCAAGCCGCGCTTGATACGACTGCCGAGCAGTCCAAGACATTGTTCGGCCCCGGCGTGGATGCGCTTGCTTGGCCGGCATTGCTGCGTAAGCTCGACCGTCTCGACCCGTCTTATCGCGATTAGGGGGGCGGGTTTATGCGTTTTCTGATTGCTGGCCTCGCCATGCTGGTCGCAACCTCCGTTGCCGCCCATGACGAAACCTCAACCCATTCCCATGATAGCGTTGCGCCTGCGGCCGATGCGTCGATTGTCGACAAGCGGGTTCACCGTTTCAAACAAAGCGGCGCGGCCATCCAGTCGGTTTTCAAAGAGCATCTGGGTGCCGATGATTTCGCCGCGATAGCCGAGGCCGCGACGCTAATAGCGGATTGGGCCGATGTCATGCCGGATTATTTTCCCGCAGGCAGCACCAGCCCCGGCGCGCGCGATGAAATTTGGGCCGATTTTGACGATTTCAAATCAAAAGCGGCGGATAATGCAAAAGCCGCGCGCGACTTGCAGCAACTGGCTTTGGCGGGCACCGATAAGGGCGCGATTGTGGCCGCCGCAAAGAAGCTGGGCGGCACCTGCAAAGCGTGTCACCAAAGCTATCGCATAAAAAAATAATCAGTAATTCGGTGTGAGGGCTGCCAGCGACACGGCCGCACCCACGCACACGACCAGAAGTACGAGGCCGAGGCGGGTGCGCGTCGGCTTATGTGCTGCTTCGTCGCTGCCGCCGGTAAGCATGCGCTGGACAAGACGCTCTTTTAAAAAAACGCGATGGGCGACAAGCGCGGCGAGATGCAAGCCGACGAGTGGCAAAATCAATTGCTGCAGTAAAACGTGCCAGCGACCGGCAAACCCAGCCCAATCGGGCGCAAGAAATGTCAGCGGGCCTTCGTATAATATGTCGTCGCCGGTCCAAAGGCCCGTTACGCCCAGCGTGCCCATCAGCCCCAACAGTGCCAGCACCGACAGCGCGCCCAGCGGGTTGTGCCCAGGGGCCGGGCGATTGCGGCGGTGCGCCAAGCTGGTGAGATAGGCCCATATTTGGTGCGGGCCGACGATGAAGGTTTTAAACNGNGCGGTTTCGTGCCCGATGACGCCCCAAATAATTCTGAAAACAAACAGTCCCAGNGCCGCCAGACCGAATATTTCGTGCCAGAATAAATTGCCCTCGCGTCCGGTTAAAAATGCGCCGACAATCGAGATGACGAAAGACCAGTGAAACAGGCGCGTCGGTAAATCCCAAACCATCACGCGCGCNCCNTNTCTCTGANTTGCTCAAAATAAGCCGACAGATAAGCTGCTGCTGGCAGTTCCGGTTTGCCGATGACNACAAGATGCCCGCTGGCGCGCCCACCATGGGGCGCAAAAGATATGCGCTGACCGGCATAATGGATGGCGTAAGTGCCGNCCGCGTCGCAAAAAATNCCTTTGGCGCGGATAATATNNGGCGACANGGCNCGCAATTTTTCGGCCAGCTCATGCCGGTCGNTCGCGGGCGCAATATGCCCCGACCATTGACGAAAGCCGTGGTCGGTTAGGTGCGCTTGCTCATGTGATGGCTGGCTGGCATCTGGCAGGTGGGTGGCATCGCCNCGCGCGATNCCCAATATAATGTCGGTTTCAATGGCACCGTTTGTGGCGTGTAATACGGGCACATCCGGACAGGCNTTTTCGAGCGTTTGTGTGGTGGCTTGCATTTGCGTTTCGTCTGCCAGATCGGATTTGGTGACGATAAACAANTCTGCCGCCGCCATTTGGCGCGCGTAGGTGTCGCCAATATGCGGGTCGCCCGCATGGGCTTTATGGGCGGGGGCGTCGATCAGCGTCACAATACCGTCCAGACGCAAATCCCTATCAACCTGTGCGTAAAGCGCGATGCGCGCAGGGTCGGCCACGCCGCTNGCCTCNATGACGATATGGTCGGGGCGCGGGGTTCGGTTGAGGGCGTCGGCCAGCGCCACNCCCAAATCATCACTGATNGAGCAGCACACGCAGCCATTTGCCAGCGATATCTCGCCGCCATGCTCGGCTGCGATCAATTCGCTGTCGATATTGAGCGCGCCGAAATCATTAACCAGAGCCGTGATGCGCCGCCCGCCCGCATGGTGCAGCAAATGGTTGAGCAGGCTGGTTTTGCCGGCGCCCAAAAAGCCGGAGATGATGGTGAGCGGGGTGGGCGATAGGGTNGATATGGGTGATGCGGGCATNGTGTCAGCTTTTCTTCTGTTTATTTTTANGTGCTTTCCGGCGNGTCATTCAGATGCACATGGCCGCCGACGACNGTGCCTGTCACGCCGATGTNTTTCAGTTCCATCGGNGCGACCTCATACGGGTCTTCNTCCAATATGGCNAAATCGGCGCGCTTGCCAAATTCGATGCTGCCAATCTCATGATCCATTTTCAGCGAATAGGCNGCGCCCAGCGTGATGGCGTGCAAGGCTTGGTCAACNGTGAGGCAATGGGCTTGGGTGCCCAGCCGNGNGCCCGAAGACGACACGCGATTGACCGCGCACCATGCGGTAAATAACGGNGCNAGNGCTGTGACCGGCGCATCGGAATGGATAGCCACCGGCACGCCTTCGGCCAGTGCNCCGCCGGCATCGTCCAGNCGCGCGGCGCGGTCAGGCCCCATAGTGGTGGCGATATGNGCGTCGCCCCAGTAATAAATATGGTTGGAGAATAAATTGACGCCGACACCTAGCGCGCGCATGCGNTTAAACTGNGCGCGCGAGGCCATTTGGCAATGTTGCAATGTGTGGCGATGNTCNCGCCAAGGGTTTTTTCGCAAGGCCGCTTCAATGGCGTCCAACGCGACTTCGGTGCAGGCATCGCCATTGGTNTGAATNTGAATTTGAATTCCGGCTGCATTATAGGCATCGATCAAGGCGGCCAGACGCGCAGGNTCAATATACCATAATCCGTTNTCGGCCCCATTATGATAGCCGGGCCATTTCAGCCGNGCGCTGAAACCCTGAATTGACCCATCGGCAACAAACTTGACCAGCGAAAACCGCAATTTGTCGGANTGGCGCTCGGCCAATTCGGTGATGCGGCCTATGCCGTCGGCGGCTTCGGGCCCACCGCCTTGCAGNGCGACCACGAGGCGGCAGGGGAAATCGTCNTTGCCGGTAACGCTCGCCAATGTGTCGACGGCTTCATCCGGCANTGGGTTGGCAAGGTCGGTCGCCGTGGTCACGCCAACCTGGCGCGCGACATGGGCAAAATTATATAAAGTCTGAGGTTCTCCGGCGGCGGCCAGAAGGTTCAGCCCGGTCACCCGCATCGCCATATACATGCCAAGCTGACCCAGAAACTCGCCGGTCGGCTGGCCGCTTTCGTCGCGGCGAATGGCTTCATTACTGTCGCCGGGGCTGACGCCAGCTTTTTCGACAACAAACGAATTTGTGTTCAAAATATGCAGACTCGCATGCAGCACAATGACGGGGCATGTGGTCGACACGTCATCAAGATCGGCCAAATTCATACGTCGGCCTTCAAAAAAAATCGGATCGAAGCCCCAAGCGATAAGCGGGGCGGATTTGTCGGCGCGCTCGGCTTGCAATTCGTTAAGCCGGCATATCACCGCCTCAATGGATTTGAGGCCCGGCCAAATTGTGCCGTCCGGCCCTTCGCGGTCGTAATATCCGACATAGGCGTAATTCCAGAACAGCCCCTCCATCATATGGCTGTGCCCCTCGACAAAGCCAGGCAAAATCACCTTATCGGCGAGAGCGGAGTTAATCGGTGTGTTCGGCCACTTTTCCTGCCATAAAGCAATATCTTCCTCGGTGCCTACACTCAACACATAGCCTTGTGAAACCAACACATGTGTGGCGCGCGGCTGGCCCGCATTCATGGTAACGATGGATTTCGCATGGAAAATTTCTGGCATGTAAATTAGCTCCAAATTTGGGGGCTAAGGTTGGAAATTAGATTGCAACTTGGCTGCGCTTCAAAGTTAGCGCGACCAATAAAAATAACGAAGCAGCCAAAAGGGGTGTAGGTCAAATCTACTGCTTTTAAACGGATATGGTTTGTGCCCAACCAGCACGTCCTAAAGACCGAAAATTGTTTGAGCAAATTTCATCTGCCCACGAAATATAAGAAACAAAAGGTTGGAGCGCTCGCCGTATATCCGGGCTATCCCTTTCTGCCCAATGTGCGGAGGAGTTTGGCTTTCCCCCAAACTTGCTTTGAATATGTAATATTTCTCAGGTGTGTCGCTTTTCGCCGGAACAAGAGAAGTGTCCACTACGCTGGCGGCGAGTGAACTAAAAGGGCTGCGGTCAAGGAATACTTTAACGCTTGAGCCGTGAGAGATTAAGTCTGCGTGCCGGGCAGGAATTTTCAAGACAAATTCGACTTCCCTAGGATCAGCAATCTCGAGAATTTTCTCGCCTGCCTTGACAAGCCTTCCCTTCCATTCCCTTGGGCTTTTAATTATTGCGATCCCATTCGATTGTGCGCGAATATTTGTTTGTAGTAATCGTTTTTCAGTTTTCTGCATGATAGTTTTGAGGTTCTCAAGATCTAACTGGGGGCCTTGGCCGACCGATTTTCCTTGTTTGCTAGAAATTCTGCTTTCTGCCTTGAGAACTTTTTGCACGACATCATCATAGACTGCCTTGAGACGGTAATTGTTTAAACGAGCAATCAAAGTTCCTGGACCTACTTTAGAAAAAGGCTCAACAGTTATCTCCTCAATCACACCATCAAACGGCGCCTTTATTATCTCTGGTTGGTAAGAAACAACTTCGACTGGAGCCAATGCAGTTAAATTTATGGGGAAAACAGAGAGCAAGAATACTACAATCGAAATGAATGCAGCAAGCTGAGTTATACCTAAGCCAAGGACTTGTTTGGGCTTTTTAAAGAAAACACCTAGCGCATGGCTAATTGTGCCGGCGACATGATTGATCAGAAAAATTTCTTTCCTAGAAAAGTTCGCTGTTTTAGTGAAAACGATGCAGCCAAGTAGTCCATGTTTTGAGTGATGCAGTGGAATAAAAAGAACGTTTTTTGGCAAAAAGTTTTTTACGGGCGAACGACTGTCTTCTGAGGCTACAAATGAAGAGCCGCTGTCTAATTGAGAACTGTGGAGTTCAAAAAGTTTTTCAATCCAAGCCAGCACAGGCGACGAGGGATCGATTATGGTTTCGTTGGAGGCAGCTCTGGGACGCATCCTATTTGCATTGGCGCCCGAATAAAATACGGCGTCCTTAAAGCCTAAAACTGATTGGCCCTGAACAGTAATTACTTTTGCCAGAGCTTCGGGATCGGGCGCTTCTCTTATCTGGCGCTCAAGTTTTAAAAGGGCTTGCAATAATTCGACTGAAGGCTGAGCCAATTTTCTCCCTCCACCAAAAATTATCAACAATTTTTTATTATATCACACTTCTCATCGGTTTCAGTCGGTAACCCATCAAAATTTATTTTCAAATAACAGGACAAGATTTATACAGATGGTTTTAGGTTGGATTCTTATTAGCTTCATCTTTACTTCATTTTTAGTGCGGGTAGATTGATCGCAAAATTAGTAATGGAGAGTATAGTGAACCAAGAACAAAACTTTACCAGCGCGCGCTTTGCTTATCGGCTCGTGACAAAACTGCTGCGGCCCAGCGCTATCTCAAATTTGAAACTGACATTGTCGTCGCGGGTGAGCGACCAGCGCTCAATTTGTGACTATCTGGATAGCAATGCCGAGATGTTGGGTGATAAATCCGCTATTCGGTTTGAAGACCAAGATATTAGCTGGGCCGAACTGAACCTGCGGGTCAATCGGTTGGCACATTATTTTAAGTCGCGCGGTCTGGTGAAGGGCGACGCTGTCGCGGTGAATATCGAAAACCGGCCTGAGGTTATTATGGCCGTGCTTGCCTGCCTGAAGCTGGGTGTGATTGCGGGCATGGTAAACACCCGCCAGACGGAAGATGTGCTGGCGCATTCACTGAAACTGATCAACCCCAAACTGTTGGTTGTCGGTGTCGAGCAGGTGGAAAATATGGCGAGCCTCGATGCCAGCATAGCCAAGAATTTCGCCGATAAATTGCTGTTTGTGGCCGACCCCTCATTAAAAAATGGGTCGAAGAAAAAACTGCCTGCCGGTTATACCGACCTCGATAAGGCCATGGCCGACCAGCCGACGCATAACCCGTCGGAAACGCGCGACCTGCTTCTGGGCGATGCGTGTTATTATATCTTCACCTCCGGCACGACCGGGCTTCCCAAAGCGTCGGTGACGACGCATTTGAAAGTTTTTCGCAGCGGATCGCATATGGGCCTCACCGTGATGAGCCTGAAAAGCGACGATGTTTTTTATTGCGCGCTTCCGTTTTACCACAGCAACGCGCTTACGCTGGCTCTGTCAGGCACATTGATGAGTGGCGCGACGCTGGCTATTGGGCGCAAATTCAGCGCCAGTGCGTTCTGGGATGAATGCCGCCGCTATGGTGCGACGGCGTTTTGTTACATTGGCGAATTGCTGCGCTATCTGCTGACCCAGCCCGAACAGGCCAATGACCGCGATCATAAGGTTGTCAAAATCCTGGGTAATGGCTTGCGCCCCGATATTTGGATGGCGTTTAAAAACCGCTTTGGCGTTGACAGAATTCACGAATTTTATGGCGCGTCGGAAGGCAATAGCGCCTTTGTTAACATATTCAATTTTGACAAAACCTGCGGCTGGTCGCCGGGCAATAATAAAACATGGGCCGTTGTGGAATATGATATTGCCGAAGACGAAGTTGTGCGTACGCCCGATGGCACCATGAATAAATTGGCACTGGGGGAAACCGGCCTGCTGATTATGAAAGTAAACGAGCAATATCCGTTTGACGGCTATACCGACCAGCAGGAATCGGAAAAGAAGCTGTTCCGCAACGTGTTCGAAGACGGCGATTGCTGGTTCAATAGCGGCGACCTTGTGATGCGACAACCATTTGGTCACATTCAATTTGCCGACCGCATTGGCGACACGTTCAGATGGCAGGGTGAAAATGTTGCCACAACGGAGGTTGAAGGCGCGGTGGCTGATTGGGCCGAAGCCGAAGACGCGGTGGTATACGGCGTTAGCGTGCCCGGTCGGGACGGCAGATGCGGCATGTTGTATGTGACGCCGCGCGGCGGCAGCGCAATGCAGCTGGACGGGCTGCCCGAACTGTTACGCAGCCGCTTGCCGAATTATGCGGTACCGAGATTTTTGCGCGTCGGGCAGGCAACCAGCCTGACGGGGACGTTCAAATATCAAAAAAGCCAGCTGAAAAAAGAGGCGTATGATTGTGGGAGCCTGAAAGATGATATTTTCTTTCTTGCGCCAGCGGCAGATGCGTTCGTCAAGCTGACACCGGATTTGCAAAAACAAATTGATGATGGCGATATACGCCTATAGCGCCGCAGATATGCGCGGCAACCGACAATAGTTAAAGCGAGGTCAACATGCTTGAGACACTGAAACCTGAACTTGAGGCCACATTGCAGGCCAACCAAGTGCCCTTTGCCAGCTTCGGGGTAACAGATGCAAACGCAACGCGCATGCAGGCCGAAATCGGCACGGCTGGTGCGGCCCCGCTTGACGAGAACCACATTTTCCGCATCGCCTCCATGACAAAGCCGATTGTCACCCTTGCAGCTTTGCAATTGGTGGCGCGCGGTGATCTGCGCCTTGACCAGCCAATGAAGGAAATTTTGCCGGAACTAGGTGAGGTGCAAGTTGTCAGCCGCAATAGTGATGAATTGACGTTTGCGCCGTTGGCGCGCGACATTACACTACACCATCTTCTGACGCACACATCCGGCTATGCGTATGATTTTCATGCCGAATTAATCGCCGAACTGGTCGCACAAGAAAAACTTGCTGGCGTTGCTAGCGACAATGATGCGTTTTTGTCGGCGCCGCTGATTTTCCAACCGGGCGAAAATTGGGAGTATGGTATCAATATTGATTGGGCTGGCAGGATTGTCGAAAAGATAAGTGGTGTCGACCTTAACGCATATGTCAAAGCAAATATTTTGCGCCCCTTGGGGATGGAGCATACCAGTTTCTCAATTAACGACCTAAATGGCGATGCGCTGGTTCCCTTGGCCTTGCGCGATGATGACGGCAATTTGAGCGATGTTTCCGAATTGATGCCGAACGTGACCGACGGCCCGTATCTGGGCGGCGGCGGTCTATATTCAAATGTCGGCGACTATATGAAATTCATGCGTATGGTGTTGAAAGACGGGCAGGGCCCAGACGGGCAAATTCTGCCGGCTGATATGGTGCGCGATATGTTCACCAACCAAATTGGCGACAAGCAGGTCGGCTACATGCCTTCGCGCAATCCGATGCTGGCAAAGGGGCATGGCTGGTTTGAGGGCACTTCAATGAAATGGGGCTATGGCTTCATGCTCAACGAAACCGAGGTCGATGGGCGTCGCGCGGCGGGTGCTGGCGCGTGGTCGGGGCTGTACAACACATTTTTCTCCGTTGACCGTGCCCGCGAAACGGGGTGCGTGGTTATGATGCAAATGTTGCCCGTTTACAATGAAGCGGCGTTGGCGGTTTTCGACACATTCGAGCGCGCGGTATATTCCGCTAATTCTTGAAACCCGCCCAATAAGGTTTTGCCCCGCGTCGTAATACCAAATTCTTTGGGGTTTTCGTGAAGCGGGGCAGCGCGCAGTATTAACCCTCAAGCATTTTCAGGGGGCCCGTAATGCGTAGCTTAATCATTTTCTTAGTAACACTCATGGGTCTGGCCGCCCAAGGCATGTTGCCAGCAAGTGCCAATGCAATCTGGGTCGATTATCAGGTTGCTGTTAACCCGGCAAAGCAGAGCGCAGTCGTTGCCGCTTTTGACAAATATAGAACGACGCAGACCGGGCGGGCTTTTCCGGGCGTTATGTTCTTGAACACGCAAGTTGCAAACGGCGCGAACCCAGCCACACATAACCTCGCTGTGGTTTATGCCAACCAGAAAGAATGGGAAACGCGTTCGGCCTCGATTGCTGCCAGCCCAGATTTTCTGCAGTTTCAAGCCGCGCTGGCCTCATCGGGCCAGATCGTTGCCGAAACCGTGTACGAGCATGTTGTCGGCTTCGGTAAAAATGCCGAAGACAGCAAACAGTTTATCGGATATGCGGTGAATGTGCGTAATGCGGCGCGCTATGCCGAGCTGATGCAAGCCTCATCCGAAGGCCCAGATTCGCTGGCGGGTGTGGCAAGCATTGACCTGTGGGCTGTCAAGGCCGGTGGTCAGCCGGGCATCTCGCATATTGTGGTGGTCGGCGTTGAAAGCCGCGCGGACTATCTGAACGACCCGCAAACTTTGCGCGTTCTGCCGCCTTTCCAGAAGCAATTGAGCCGTGTGCGCGACCTTGTTGGCGTAACCTATGTCGATAATATTGCGACCACCGGGCAACTGGGAAGCGCTGTTATCCGCAAGTAAGCGAGCAAATTGGCAAGAGGGGGGACAGCGCCGCTGCTCCCCCTTTTTCTATTTTTCCCTTATGTTGACGGGAAATCTGCGTTATTGCGTTAAACAAAGATTATATCGGAGGAAATAGTGAAAAAAGTTCTCGTAACCGGCGCAACCGGCTTTATCGGTTTGCATTGTGTCCACCAACTGCTTGAAAAAGGCTACGCCGTGCGCGGCACATTACGCAGTCAATCGCGCGCCCAAGAAGTGCGCGACGGCCTGTCGTCAACCGGCGTTGACATTTCCAATCTGGAACTGGTCGAGGCCGACCTGTTGAAAGATGACGGATGGGAAGATGCCGTCACAGGCATGGACTATATCCTGCATGTGGCCTCGCCTTTTATTATTGGCATGCCGAAACACGAAAACGATTTGATCCGCCCTGCCGTCGAAGGCACCGAACGGGTGCTTTCCGCGGCAATTGCCAAGAAAGTGAAGAAAGTGGTTTTGACCTCTTCGTGCGCGGCCATTGTCGATACGTTTGATGGCAAACAGAACTTTACCGAAGATGACTGGTCGAATGCCGACCATCCCAAAATCGCCGCCTATAATAAAAGCAAAACATTGGCCGAGCGGCGCGCGTGGGAAATGGTCGAGGCGCAAACCGGCACAAAGCAGACAAAACTGGTGGTTATCAATCCGGCTGGTGTGGTCGGCCCGACCCTGACGGATGATCTGGGCACATCAAATGTGTTCATCAAGAAAATCATTTGTGGCGAGGTGCCCGGTGCTGTTCGCATGCATCTGGGGTTTGTGGATGTGCGCGATGTTGCCAGCGCGCATATCGCTGCCATGACCAGCACCAAAGCCAATGGTCAGCGTTTTATCATCAGCGAGCGCGAGTTCTGGTTCTCCGATATTTGCCAGAATTTGCGCGCGGCGGGCTACAACAAAGCGCCAACGCGGGTGATGCCGAACTGGTTGGTTCGTATGATCGGTCTGGTCGATGGCGAGATAAAGCAGATTGCCTCGCTCTTGGGTGAAGAGCGCTATACACCAGCTGATAAAGCGCGCGATATTTTGAAATGGAAGCCGCGCGATGCAACGGACTCGATCATCGAAACGGCGCATCAGTTGAACGAGCGTGGCCTCGTCTAGGCGCGCTTCTGCTAATATCGGCCAGTTGGTTGATTAGTGACAGGCTTTGCCATGCGCTTTTAAGCGCCAGTAATTATACGGCAGCGGGGTCACATAGCCAGCGACCAGCATGAGCGGCACGACCCACCAGGTCAGCACAGCGCCGCCGGTCAGGGCGACATCGACAAGGTTCATTGCCGCTTCCATGGAGACCATGGAAATCAATGACATGCCAATCGCCGTTTTGAACGCGGCGCGCAATGCCATTTGCCGCGTCAGAATTATTGTTTCCAGCGCGATGGATGTAATCAGTCCGTTGACGATGGCGAGGCTCATAATGGCCCAAACCGGCCAAGGTATGCCCGTCACCTGAAAATAATAAATCGTGCCCAGATCGCCGATCGCGCATCCGGCCAGACACCAGCCCGTGTTTCGCATGGCCTGTTGCCATGTGTGCTTACATGTCCATGTAAACTTCGATGGTGTTAATGTCTGCTCCATAGCGCCACTTTATCACAAGCCCCGGCACAAAAAAATTCCAAACCCGCGCCGGAAAATGGTAGCTTGTTTAAAATCAACAATTTTAACCTCCGACGAAACACCGATGACACTCCAAATTGACGATTTGCAATTCGGTTATGCTGGTTCCGGCGGGTTTCACCTCCGCGTGCCATCACTGACGCTGGAAGCAGGGACGACCTGCTTGTTGCTGGGGCCGTCGGGCAGCGGCAAATCAACATTTTTAGGCCTTTTGGCCGGTGTTTTAACGCCAGAGCGAGGGCGCATCGCGCTTGCGGGACAAGATATGTCGCAGCTTTCGGGCGCGCGTATGGACAAGTTTCGCGGCACGCATATCGGCTTTATCTACCAGACGCTTAATTTGATACCGTGGCTCAGCACGCGCGAAAATATTGCGCTGGGTCTGGCTTTTGCCCCGCAGCGGCGGGCGCGCCTGAGTGCGGGCGTGGCCGATACCATTACCGATTTCATGACGCGGCTTGATTTGGATGCAGGCACGCTTGGCGACCAACCGGCGGGGCTGCTCAGCCTTGGTCAGCAACAGCGTGTGGCCGCCGCCCGCGCTCTGGTCGGTGCGCCGGATTTGGTGCTGGCCGATGAACCCAGTTCGGCACTGGACGTGGTCAATACGGAAAAGTTTTTCGACCTGCTGATGGCCGGGCTCGACCGGCAGCGACAAGTATTGCTGGTGGTCAGCCATGACGCGCGCCTTGCCCCGCGCTTTGACCGCGTGATAAATATGGCAGACCTCACGGGCGCACCCAAAATGGGGGATATGTCCCGATGAACGCACAAATGCTTGCATTATTGCGCGGGTCGCTCGCCAATCGGGCGTTCAGCCTTGCCCTGATTGTTGTGACGCTGGCGTGTGCCGTGGCGCTTTATGTCGGCGTGCAAAACGTCCAGCGTCTGACGCGGGCGAGTTTTGAAAACAGCATTTCCGGCGTTGATCTGGTGGTCGCCGCGCGCGGTTCGGATGTTCAAATTCTGCTCAATACGGTTTTTGGTCTGGGGGCCAGTGGCAATCTCGTGTCGGATGAAACAGTGGCGGCCGTGGCAGATATGCAAGAGGTCGCGTGGGTGGTGCCGCTGGCGCTGGGCGACAGTCATCGCGGCTTTCGGGTGCTGGGAACCTCGCCGGAATTTTTCGAGCGTGTTATGCCTGCACCGTCAGGCGGCGCTTTGTTCGTGGCCGGTGGCCGGTTTGAGCAAGTTTTGGAGGCCGTGGTCGGGGCCGATGTTGCCGCGGCACTGGGCTACCAGCTTGGCGACAAAATCGTTTTGCAGCATGGGCTGGGCGATTATGGCGCGGCGCATGATGATTTGCCGTTTCGGGTACATGGGGTTTTGGCGCGCACCGGAACCCCGTTTGACCGCACCGTGCTGGTGTCGGTCGAGGCGATTGAGGCTATCCACCGCGGCTGGCGCAACGGCCAGCAGCTTGTAGAATTATCGCCCGAGCAGGTGGAAAAACCGACCGACGCGCATGAGGATGAGCATCACCACGAGGATGAGCATCACCACGAGGATGAGCATCATCACGAAGATGAACACCACGAAGAGGGTCAACACGAAGATGAGCATCACGAGGATGAACACCACGAAGAGGGTCATCACGAGGATGAGAATCACGACCATGCCCATGCCGG
>NZFC01000011.1 GCA_002689195.1 Rhodobiaceae bacterium
GCGCCACGGCCGCCGGGCGGCGTTGTTTTGTTTGCCTTTGACGGCCGGGCCACCCAGCAATTGCAGGAGGCCGCCGCCGATGATTTGGTGCGCGTGTTCATTCTGCCGCCAACAGCGGCCGAACTGGAACGACGCCTGAAGTCGCGGGCGCAAGACAGTGCAGATGTGGTCAGCGCGCGCATGGCGCAGGCGTCTGGCGAAATAAGCCATTACGCCGAATATGAATATATTGTGGTCAATCACGATGCGGGCGAAAGCCTCGCGCAAATCAAGGCTATTTTGACGGCGGAACGCCTCAAACGGGCGCGCCAGACGGGGCTTTCAGACTTTGTTCACGGCCTGCGCGAGGCGCTGTAAGCTAAGATTATTGCTCTGGCTGTCGGTTCTGCTCATCTATCAATCGCGCCAGCGTACAAAATTCTTCAATCTCCAACTGCTCGGCCCGTTTGGTTTCTGCAATCTGCGCGTCGCCAAGAACCGCGCTTGGTGAGGCGCATATTTTTTTCAGGCTGGCCCGCAACATTTTGCGGCGTTGGCCGAAAGCGGCAGCTGTCACTTGTGAAAATACGCGCGGGTCGGCGGGCGCGAGCGGCTGGGCGCGCGGCTCCACATGCACAATGCTCGATGTGACATTGGGCGGGGGCACGAAAACCTGACGGTCGACGTCGAACAAGATGCGCGCTTGGGTTACCCAGCCGGTCAAAACCGACAAACGCCCGAAATGATCTGTGCCCGGCGCGGCGGCGATACGCTGGGCAACTTCTTTCTGGAACATTAATGTCATCGACAAAAAACGCGGTGCCCACACACCATCGCGCCAACTGTTTTCCAGCCAGCCGGTGAAAAGCGGCGTGGCGATATTATATGGCAGGTTCGAGATGATGCGGTAAGGCTCTGGCGTCACAGCATCGGGCGATATCTGCAAAGCGTCGCCCTGCACAATTCCCAGCCGGTCGGGATAAGCTGTTTTGATGTCTTCAAGGGCTGGCAGAAACCGTGTATCGGCTTCAATTACGATGACTTTGCGTGCGCCGCTCATCAGCAATCCGCGCGTCAGACCGCCCGGCCCCGGGCCAATTTCAATGACGGTACAGTCAGAGAGGCTGCCGCCCGCGCGCGCGATGCGCTGCGTCAGGTTTAAATCCAGAATGAAGTTTTGTCCGAATTTCCGCTCGGCCCGTAAATTATGGGTGGCAATAACCTCGCGCAGGGGCGGTAATGCGTCGTCAGGCATAGGAAGGCCTCAACGATACTCCACCACAGCGTCGCGTCGCAGGTCGCGCAAATGTCGGCGGGCATTCATTGACAGGCGCTGGGCAAAAATATTGTCACTAATATCTTCGCGCGAAACCTGAGGCCCCTGATCGTCCTTGCGGTCGCAAACCACATAGACGCTTGTTGTGCTGGTTTTTTGCGGGCTCGAAAGCTGTCCGGCTTCGAGATTGACCACGGCGGCGTGCATCTGCTTTGGCAGGTCAGCAAGCGGTTTCAGGCCGGAACGGGTGGCTTTTGCCGACAGGTTTTCAGCGCTTTCGCGCGCCGCCTTGCAGGTGCGGAAATTCTCGACAAATTCGTTGATAACACCAGCGTCGGTTTCCGCCGCGAATGTGACGGTCAGAATGTCAAATTGATTGTTCAGGGCACCACCGACGCGGCCTTCTTCGCGGTTTTGCAGCAGCAGAATGTAAAAGCCGGCATTGGTCGCAATCGGCGTTGATATTTGCCCCGGTTCCATTTGGGTCAAAACCGAGCTCAGCGCCGGATCGAGCTGTTCGAGTGTTACCCATCCAAGCTGGCCGCCGCGCGCCGAAGTTGGCGATACACTGAACTGACGCGCAACGGCACCGAAATCAACCCCGTTACGAAGCTGGCCGACAATTTCCTGCGATATGCGCGCGACCCGTTTTTGGTCGGTCAGCGAATCGGCATTGAGCAAAATTTCGCTGACCAGAAAGCGTGGCTGCTCGATGGCGCGCACAACTTTACGGTATTGCTCGTCAACCTCATCATTGCCAACCCGAATGCGCCCGCCAAAGCTGCGGCGGATAAACTGGCTCCAAGCCAGATCAGCTTCGATTTGCGATTCCAAAGTGCGCTCTTTAATGCCTTGTTCTTTCAAAAATTCGGTGATGGTGTCCTGCGAGGTGCGGAAGCCTTCGGAAAGACGCTTAATCTCGCGCTCAATCTCGTCCCTCTCAATGCTGATTTCCACCCGTCGGGCTTCTTGCAATTGCAGCTTTTCATCCACAAGTTCGCGCAACGCCTGTTCGCGCAGCCGCTCGACAGTTTCGCGCGAGCGCACAATGCCCGATGACACAAAATACAGCTCAACCCGCTGGTCGACATCATAAAGCGAGATAACCTCGTCATTGACGATGGCCGCAATGCCTTCGACTTCGCGTGCCTGCGACGCTGCCGTAAAGGTTACGGCGACTATGAGCGCGGATAAAAGAACCAAACGAAATTGCGCGAAAAGGCGGTGTGACGGGGTGTTCATTCCGATGATGTAACATAAAATATGCAATTGCTCTAGCGGATTTGAAACTGGACACTCGAAGGTTTTAAATCTACGCTCCGAGCCATCAAACACAGATCTTTAGGAGAGACTAATGCCCTTTGCCGTCGCTTTCGCGAACCTCAAACTGCCGCAAAAAGGAACCGTTCTTCTGGCTACCAAAAAGGGCCGGGATTTGGGCGCGCTTGGCCGCGACCTTGATAAAAAGACCGGCGGCGCACTGGCGCGCGCGATGAAAGCCAGCAAGTTTGAAGGCGCTGCCGGCAGCACGATGGAATTGCTGGCACCCGGCGGCACGGATCTCGACCGCATTGTTCTCGTCGGCCTTGGCGATCCGGCCAAACTTACGGCTACCGATCTGGAGAAATTTGGCGGCACGGCGCTGGGCACGGTTGAAAAAGCCGCGGGCACGCTGACGCTGTTGCTTGAAGAAATGGCGGGCGCGCCTTTCAAGGCGAGCGAAATAGCCGCGCGTGCCGGTATTGGCATGGTTTTGCGCGCCTATACGTTTGACCGTTACAAAACCAAAAGCAAACCTGCGAAAAAGGCCGCGAGGTTGACGATTGCAACGGCGGAAACCGCCGCCGCGCGCCGCATTTTCGACGAATTGGACGCCGTGGCGCAGGGCACTTTGCTGGCCCGCGATCTGGTCAATGAACCGTCAAACATTCTGACGCCGCCGGAATTTGCGCGGCGTACCAAACAGCTGACCAAGCTGGGCGTAAAGGTTGAGGTGTTATCGGAAGCGCAGATGAAAAAACTCGGCATGGGCTCCTTGCTGGGCGTCGGGCTGGGCAGCGAACATCCCAGCCAGATGGTCGTGATGCAATGGCAGGGCGCGGCGAAATCCAAAAAGCCGCTGGCCTTTGTCGGCAAGGGCGTGTGCTTCGACACCGGCGGCATCTCGATTAAGCCTTCGGCTGGCATGGAAGACATGAAGGGCGATATGGGCGGCGCAGCGGCTGTTACCGGCCTGATGCATGCGCTTGCTAGCCGCAAAGCCAAGGCCAATGTGGTCGGTGTCATCGGGCTGGTTGAAAACATGCCGGATGGTAAGGCGCAGCGGCCGGGCGATATTGTCACCTCAATGTCGGGGCAGACGATTGAGGTTTTGAACACGGATGCCGAAGGCCGCCTCGTGCTGGCCGACGCCATGTGGTACACGCAAGACAGGTTCAAGCCGCGTTTCATGATTGATTTGGCGACGCTAACCGGTGCTATTTTGGTGGCGCTGGGGCAGGAATATGCTGGCATGTTCGCCAATGACGACAAGCTGGCAAACCAGCTCACGGATATTGGCAATGCCGAAGGCGAAAAAGTCTGGCGCATGCCGATTTGTGACAAATTCGATAAAATGATCGATACGCCCAATGCCGATATGAAAAATATTGGCGGGCGATATGCCGGTTCCAGCACGGCAGCGCAGTTTTTGCAGCGTTTCGCCAATAATGTGCCGTGGGTTCACCTCGACATTGCCGGCACCGCTATGGGCTCACCGAAAACCGCCATCAGCAAAAGCTGGGCCAGCGGTTATGGTGTGCGGCTACTCGATCGGCTGGTCAAACAATATTACGAATAGGGAAAATTTCGCCCCGTTATGACGCCTGACATGACAGAAGTTACAGAAGTCACGGAAGTCTTGTTCTACCATTTGGAGCGTCAAACGCTTGAACAAGTGCTGCCGCGGCTGGTGCAGGCCTCATTGGGCCGCGATTGGCGGGTGGTGGTGAAAGCGGGCTCGCCCGAACGCATGCAGGCGCTCAACGCACATTTATGGACATGGGCGGATGATGTTTTCCTGCCCCATGCGGCTGCGGGCGATGCGCGGTTTTTAGAATTTGCAGCCGACCAACCGGTTTGGCTGACGCATGAAGACGATATGCCCAATGACGCCCAAGTGCTGATGCTGGTTGATGGCGCGAAACATGCCGACCTGTCGCGTTTTAAAAGATGCGTGTTCATTTTTGACGGCAATGATGAGACAGCGCTGGCGACGGCGCGCACCGACTGGGCACGGCTCAAGGCGGAAGGGTTTGCGCTGACCTATTGGCAGCAATCGCCGGAAGGCAAGTGGGAAAAGCGCGGCTAATGCAGGTGCTTGCTCTTCGTGTGTTGGCACCGTATAAGGCGGGAGCTTTCGCTAATATTCGAGGATCCTTGCAATGGCAACTGAACGCACTTTTTCAATTATCAAACCCGATGCAACCGCGCGGAATCTAACCGGTCAAATCATTGCCCGTTTCGAAGAAGCCGGTTTGCGTATCGTCGCTTCCAAGCGCATTCACATGTCGCGCGAACAGGCCGAAGGGTTTTACGCGGTTCACAAGGAACGCCCGTTTTTCAATGATCTCGTATCTTTCATGATTTCCGGCCCTGTCATTGTGCAGGTGCTTGAAGGCGACAATGCAATCGCGCGCAATCGTGAAATTATGGGTGCCACCAATCCGGCTGATGCCGATGCGGGAACCATCCGGAAAGATTTTGCCGAAAGCATTGAAGCCAATTCCGTGCACGGGTCAGATGCGCCGGAAACCGCCGCCGAGGAGATTAAATTCTTCTTCGCGGATAATGAGCTTGTCGGCTAAAGCAGCCTAGGGTTTTCTCAAGGTTTTTATAACAATATCAATTGCTTCTGGGTAAGCGATATACTCCTGCTTTAATACCCGCGCGGCCAGTGTTTGTGGCGTGTCGTCGGCTTTAACCGGCACGCGCTTTTGCACAATCACTGGCCCGTCATCCATTTCCGCGCGCATGTAATGTACCGAACAGCCATGTTCTTTAGCGCCATCGGCCAGCACGCGCGCATGGGTGTCCAGCCCCTTATAGGCCGGCAGCAGCGATGGGTGGATGTTGATAATGCGATCGTGCCAGCGCGTGACGAAATCTGGTGTCAGAAGCCGCATGAAACCCGCCGCGCAAATCAGTTCAATTTGTGCTTCGTCGAGTGCATTTTGCATTTCGGCTTCGAAGCCCGCGCGCGTATCAAAAGCTTTGTGGTCAATCACCGCGCAAGGGACATTTTGGGCTTGGCAAAATTCAATCCCCTTCGCCGCCGGACGGTTGGTGATCGCCAAAACAAACTCGCCAGCCACAGATGGTTTTGCCAGATGCTGCGCCAGCGTCTGCATATTGCTACCGCGCCCTGAAAAAAGAACGGCCACGCGAACCGGCTGCGTCATGACCCGATTTGTCCGCCAAAAATCACNTGGGCNTGGTCGGNAGCTGACGGGTNACTNGCTTGCAGGTGCCCAAGCGNGGTNACGCGCTCNCCAGCATCNGTNAGTTGCCGGGTCACTGCGTCNGCATGGGCGCCATCGACCANGACAATCATGCCAATGCCGCAATTAAAGGTTCGCAAAAGTTCTTCGTCTTCAATGCCGCCAGCGTGTCTNAGCCAGTTAAAAACGGGCGGCAACNACCAGCTATCCAGATCAATATNTGCCGCGCACCCGTCGGGCAGAATACGCGGCAGGTTTTCTTGAAACCCGCCGCCGGTAATATGCACCAGACCCTTCACCGCCGATGTTGCGCGTATCGCCTGCAAGAGGGGNTTTACATAAATCCGTGTCGGCACCAATAGGCTTTCGCCNAAGCTCNTNGTGTCGTCAAACGGGCTGGCCGCNTGCCAGTCAAGGCCGGTGTTCTCNACGATTTTACGGACCAGCGAAAAGCCGTTGGAATGCAGGCCGTCCGATGCCAGACCCAGNAATATGTCGCCCGCGGCAATNGANGGNGCGGGCAAAATTTCGCNGCGNTCAACGGCCCCGACCGAAAAACCGGCCAAATCATAATCCTTCGGTGCATAAAGGCCNGGCATCTCCGCCGTTTCGCCGCCGATGAGCGCGCATCNGGCCTGCTGGCAGCCNTGTGCAATGCCGGCAATCACATCCCTTGCGCGCGCAACATCAAGCGCGGAGGTGGCAAAATAATCCAGAAAAAACAGCGGTTCCGCGCCCTGCACAACAAGGTCATTGACGCTCATGGCAACCANATCAATGCCGATTGTGTCGTGTTTGTCGACTTCGATGGCGATTTTCAGCTTNGTGCCCACGCCGTCATTGGCGGCGACCAAAACCGGATCTTTAAAATTGCAGGCGGCCAGNTCAAACAGACCGCCAAAACCGCCCAGATCGCTCTCGGCACCGGNGCGGCGTGTGGCTTTTGCCAGCGGCGCGATGGCGCGAACCAGNGCATTGCCCGCGTCAATGTCGACACCGGCTTGGGCATAGGTAAGGGCGTTTTTTTTGTCGGTCATGCGTNTCTCTGTCGTGGGAATCAGCCCGCGNCGCTAATATAGCGTGACCGCCCGTCAAAGTATCGCCNCGCTTTGGGGTTTCAGGGCCCAAAACCNGCCCCAGNATGGTTTTATCCGATTGCGGGCGCAAGGCCAGCGCGCTAGTGTCGGGCCATGAACAGACTTATTGTCCTTTTTTGNCTGATTTGCGCCAGTACGCCAGCANTGGCGGCGAGCGTTTTNAACGTCGATCGCGTGTTTGTGGACACGCAAGCCCCGTCCGCGACCGAGGCGCGTGAAATTGCCGTGCGCGACGGGCAAAGAGAGGCGCTGACGATTGTTCTGCAACGCCTGACACCTGAAATCAACTGGCCGCAACTGCCCGTNACAAGCACGCTTGCGGTGGANAATCTGGTGGAGGGCTTTCAGGTCTCNAAAGAAAAAACCACCACCAATCGCTACCTTGCCGAATTATCNGTNCAGTTCAAAGCCGATGATGTGCTGGCTTTATTGCNCGGGCAAAACATTGCCGTTACCACAAGCCAGAACCGGCCAGCCCTGTTNCTCGCTGTGTTGGAAGACGCCCAGGGCCTGCAATTATGGGGCGAGCATTGGTGGGAAGCGGCGTGGAAACAGNANGATTTGGAAAACAATCCCGCACCGCTCGTCACTCCACTGGGCGACCTTGACGACACGATTATCGCGACNCCCGAAGACATTCTNATCGGGTNGCCGGAAAAGCTCGACCAGCTCAATCGGCGCTATGGCACGCAAGCCAGCATTGTCGCCCACGCGCTGGCCGATATTGACGGGCAGCTAGGCGTNACGGTGTATATTTTCGGGGCCAATGAAAGCGACGTTATCGTGCGTACCTANCGCGCCAACCAGCCGCATGCAGAAATGGCGGNGACGGCAACCGGAGAAATATTGAAATTGCTGTCCGAGCGNTGGAAGCAAAGCGCTGGCGTGGTGTCNGACCAAGTTAATGAATTGCGGGTGCGCGCCAATTACGGCGCATTGGAGGCATGGACGGCAATTCGNAAAACCTTGCGCGGGTCGGATCTNGTGCAGAAACTCTCGGTNATCGAAATGTCNGTGAATTATGCCTATCTGGACATTGCCTATATCGGCTCTGTCAGCCAGCTTGCGGCCAATCTTGAGCAGGCGGGCTTGCAGATAAACGAAACCATGAATGGCTGGCAAATCTCAAAAATAATGGAGCCGCAATCTTGAAACCGTCGCCCGTTATTCTGGTGGTGCTTGGTGTGTCTGCTCTGGTGCTGGTCGCGCTGGTTCAGCTTTCCGAGATTTTGCTGCCCTTCGTGCTGGGTTTCACGCTGGCCTATTTTCTCGACCCGTTGGCCGACCGTTTGGAACGGGCGGGGCTGCCGCGCCTTGTGGCGACCAATGTGATTACTTTTGCCTTCGGTTTCGCGGTACTGGCCGGGTTGGTTCTCGGGCTGCCAGCCTTGGCCGCCGAACTGGGCGGCATGGTTGAGCGCATTCCGGTTTACACACAAAGGCTGGAAGGCTGGATGGCGGGCAATTCTGTTTTGAGCGATTACCCCGATGCGGTGAATGCGGGCATTGAGGCTGTGCGCGGCAGTGTCCGGAGTTTTGCTGGTGACATTTTGCTGACCGGCCTGTCGGTGCTCAATGTGCTGGCGCTCATCATCATAACGCCGGTGGTCGCTGTTTATATGCTGAATGACTGGGACCGCATGGTCGACCAGCTTGACCGCCTGCTGCCCAAAACCCACGGCCCACAAGTGCGCCAGCTGGCGACGCAAATAGACGAAATTCTCGCAGGCTTTGTGCGCGGGCAAATCACCGTGTGCTTTTTGCTGGCGGTGTTTTATGCGACCGGCCTTTCGGTCGTTGGCCTTGATGCCGGCATTGTCGTGGGCGTTACGGCGGGGCTCACAAGTTTTATTCCTTATGTCGGCGCGGTGTTTGGCGTCGCGTTGGGGCTGGCGATGGCGCTGGGGCAGTTTGGCGTGGATTATGTGGTTCTGGCCCAGATCGCCGGTGTGTTCGTATTGGGGCAGTTTCTGGAAGGCAATGTTCTGACACCGCGCCTTGTCGGTGACCGCGTGCGCCTGCATCCGGTGTGGATAATATTTGCCCTGCTTGCCATGGGAAATTTGTTCGGCTTTATCGGCCTGTTGCTGGCAATTCCCGTGGCCGCCGCCGCCGGTGTTCTGGTGCGCTTCGCCATAACCATATATATGCGCGAATATGTTGAAGGCTCGGGGGAAGGGTGATGTCCGAGCAATTGCCCTTGACCTTGCCGGTGCGAGCGGCATCGGGGCGCGAAGACTTCATTGTAGCGCCGTGCAATGCCCGTGTGGTCGACCGCATTGATGCGTGGCCCAAATGGGCCGATCCGGTGCAATATATTTACGGGCCCGCCGGTTGTGGCAAAAGCCACCTCGCGTCGGTTTGGATGCAGCGGCATGGCGCACAGCTTGTGCAGGCCGATACCATTAACCCGACGACGAAAGAATTGGATGACTGGCTCAGTGACGCCGCAGCCGATACAGGGCTGGTCATTGACGGGTTTGAGGCTCTGCCAACGGGGGGTGAGGAACTGGTGTTTCACATTATAAACCACGCCCGCGCGAACAACCGCTATGTGCTGCTGCTGGCGCGCTTGGCACCGGTTGCGCTGACGCTTCAACTGGCCGATTTGCGCTCGCGGCTTGCCGCTATAGATGCGCTGGCCTTTGGTTTGCCGGATGACACATTACTGTCAGCTTTGTTTGATAAATTATTTCGTGACCGGCAATTGGCTGTCGATGCGCGCGTTATTCAATATCTTCTGCCGCGCGTGGAACGCAATTTTCACGATATTGCCAAGCTGGTCGCGCGCATTGATGCGCTTGCCCTATCGCGCCAACGCGCCATTTCGGTGCCACTGGTGAGCGAGGCCATATCAAGTGGGGCAATGACAAATGACGGCTCTTGGGGCATTGTTGAGCCATCCATCTAGCCATCCGTTTAGCCAGTTCGGGAACAAAAAATTCCATGTCGGGTAAGAAATCCAAGCAAATCAAGCGCCAGCACCACGGATACAGCCAGCAGGAAAGGTTCGTGAACCGCGAATTGTCCTGGCTTGAGTTCAATCAGCGCGTGCTGGAAGAAGCCTCCAATCCGCATCATCCGGTTTTGGAACGCTTGCGCTTTTTGTCAATCTCGGCCAGCAATCTTGATGAGTTTTTCATGGTGCGGGTGGCTGGTCTTGTCGGGCAGGCAAATGCTGGCGTCGAGGTTAAAAGTCAAGATGACCTAACCCCCGCCCAGCAATTGGAGCGCGTGACCGAATTTGCCAATGCGCTGATGGATGACCAGCAAAAGACGCTGACCGCGCTGCTCGCCGAAATGCGAGGCGCCGGTATTTTTGTGCATGCGGAACACGAGCTTGCACCCGATCAGGTGAGTTGGCTCGAAGGTTATTTTCTCGATCAGGTTTTGCCCGTGCTCACACCGCTGGCGATTGATCCGGCGCATCCGTTTCCGTTCATCCCCAATCTGGGCTTTGTGCTTGCTTTGCAGTTGAGCCGCGTGCACGACAATAACCGCATGAACGCGCTGCTGCTCATTCCCCAGCAGCTCGACCGCTTCATTTTATTGCCCAAACAGGAAAACAGCTCCGAACTGCATTTTGTGCGGCTCGAAACTTTGGTGTCGCTGTTCATTGAACGCACATTTCCGGGATATAAAGTGCTGGGGCAGGGCGTGTTCCGCATCATCCGCGACAGCGATATTGAGGTCGAAGAAGAGGCCGAAGACCTTGTTCAGCTTTTTGAAAGCGCGTTGAAGCGCCGCCGACGCGGGTCGGTTATCCGGTTGAAAATTGATGCCTCAATGCCGGAATCATTGCGTCGATTGGTTATTGACGAAATGGATGTTGACCCGCGCAATGTGGTTATTGTGGAGGGTCTTGTCGGGCTCGCGCAGACCGTTCAGATTATCGCGCATGGGTCGACCGAGCTTAAGTTTAAACCCTTCAGTGCCCGTTTTCCCGAGCGCATTCGCGAACATGGCGGCAATTGTTTTTCGGCCATTGGTGCCAAGGATATTCTCGTTCACCATCCCTATGAGAGTTTTGATGTGGTTGTGCAGTTCATTCGCCAGGCCGCGCAAGACCCAGATGTGGTGGCGATCAAGCAGACTTTGTATCGCACATCCGAAGACAGCCCGATCGTCAAGGCGTTGATCGAGGCGGCGGAACTGGGCAAGTCGGTGACGGCGCTGGTTGAATTGAAAGCCAGATTTGACGAAGCCGCGAATATCCGCCTCGCGCGCGACATGGAACGCGCTGGCGTGCAGGTCGTGTTCGGCTTCTTGCAGTTGAAAACCCATGCCAAAGTCAGCCTCGTTGTGCGCCGCGAAAGCGGCAATATGAAGACTTATGTGCATTTGGGAACCGGCAATTACCACCCGCAAACCGCGAAAGTATATACCGACTTGTCGTTGTTCACCTGCGACCGCGATATCGCCGGTGACGCCGCGCAAGTGTTCAATTATTTCACCGGATATGCCGAGCCCAAGGATTTGAAAAAGCTCGCTATGTCGCCGCTCACGCTGCGGAAATCGCTAATGGATCGCATCGATAATGAAATCAGCCACGCCAAAGCCGGACGGCCTGCGGCGATTTGGGCGAAGATGAATTCGCTGGTCGATGCGCGCGTGATTGACGCGCTTTATGATGCCTCCGCTGCGGGCGTGCAGGTTGACCTTATTGTGCGCGGCATTTGCTGTTTGCGCGCGGGCGTGTCGGGCTTGAGTGAAAACATTCGGGTCAAAAGCATTATTGGCCGGTTTTTAGAGCATTCGCGCATTGTTTGTTTTGGCGACGGACACGGGCTGCCCGCACCTGAGGCCAAGGTTTTTCTGTCGTCGGCTGACTGGATGCCGCGCAATTTGGACCGTCGGGTCGAGGTGCTGACGCCGATTTTGAACCCGACGGTGCACGCCCAAGTTCTCAATCAGATTATGGAGATTAATCTGGCCGATAATGAGCAAAGCTGGGTGATGCAGCCGGACGCCAGCTTTGCCCGCATCGCGCGCGGGCGCGGCGAAGCGGCGGTCAACGCGCATGAATATTTCATGACCAATCCAAGCCTGTCGGGGCGCGGCGAAGGCAAAAAGGCGAAGAAATCCAAATTCTCCAAAGTCGCCGGAGGTAAGGCTTAAAGATGGCGCGCGTGCGGACAGAGAAATTTGCTGATGCGCTTCACACGCTTGGCACCTTGCGGCCTGACGCGCCGCTGGGCGTGCTGGATATCGGGTCGAACTCCGTGCGTCTGGTCGGCTATAGCGGCTCGGCGCGCACGCCCTTACCGATCTATAATGAGCGCGCCTTCTGCCGATTGGGTGAGGCGGTATCAGCCACCGGCCGCATTGAGGGTGAGCCGTATAAGCTGGCGCTGATGACGTTTCAACGCTTTCGCGCCATTGCCGAGCGGCTGGGCATTGCCAATTTGGCGGCGTTTGCTACGGCGGCTGTTCGCGAGGCTGAAAACCGCGATGAATTTGTCGCCGAGGCGGAAGAAATTCTCGGCCATAAAATCCGTGTGCTGAGCGGGCAGGAGGAGGCGGAATATTCCGCTGACGGCGTTATGCTTGCGATACCCGGTGCCGACGGCATTGTGGCGGATCTGGGCGGCGGCAGTCTTGAACTGGCGCGGGTTAAGGACGGCGTGACCGAGCAATGGGCGACCCTGCCGCTGGGTGTTTTGGCGTTGCGCGAATATTCAAAAAACAATCGGGCGCGCATGTCGGAAATTATCGAAACGGCGCTCAAGGATGTGACATGGCTGAAAAGCGGGGCCAAGCGGCCGCTTTACATTGTTGGTGGCACATGGCGGAACCTTGCCAAAGTGCATATGGCGCGCACCGATTATCCGCTGCAGGTGCTCCATCAATATGAAATTGGTGATGCCGAAATGATGCAGTTTGCCGAAAAAATTTCTGCCATGAAGGACGCCCATGCCCTGAAGCTCGAAGCCTCATCCAGCAACCGGCGCGCGGGCCTGCCGATTGCCGCGCGCGTGCTCAGCCATTTGATGGCGCACACCAAGCCCAGCAATATTGTGGTGTCGGCCAATGCCGTGCGTGAGGGCATGCTGTATTCGATTTTGACGCCGCAATATCGCGCGCTCGACCCGCTTTTGCTGGCTTGCGAGGAAATGGCCGAGCGCTTGTGTAAGTCGGCAGATTACGGGCATGAGTTGGCGGTGTGGTCGTCGAAATTGTTCAAAAATCCAAATTGGACACTTGGAAACAAGAAGGCCTTTTCGCGGTTGCGCGAAGCTGGGTGCTTGATCTCTGACGTTGCCTGGGCCAACCATCCGAGTTGGCGCGCTGACACGGCGCGGCAGATGGTTTTGACGGCACCNTTTTCCGGCATTCGCCANGAGGAACGGGTTTTTCTNNCNCATGCGCTGGCCTATCGCCANGANGTNGNTGGCNNCGAAGATAAAATACGGGNCNCTTGANNTNTGCGNGTCCGACCNNCGGNTGGCGCGNGCANTGGGGCTNAGNTTCCGGCTTGCCCATTCGCTNTCGGCNTCCNTGCCNGGTGCTTTGCCGATGACCCGATTAANGGCNGGGCGNNATTANCTGACNNTNAAAATNNACCCNTCGCGCGGCTGANTTGATGGGGCCGATTATTTCCAAGCGTNTGGCGGCNGTNGCNNTCGANCTTGANTTGGAACCGCGNGTGGAAATNAAGCCGATNAAAGACCTNNTNGTCGCGTGATATCAGNACGACCGTGTTGTTTTCCGAGGCCATAGCCAGCTTGCCNGTTTTGAGCGCCAGCGCATAATCACCAAAAATTTCACGACGCCAGCCATGCATGGCTGGNACATCCGGCTNGTCGTCGCTGGCAATGCGTTCNAGGTCTGCGACATTGGCAATCAGTTTNGGCGCAACGCCGGTTTCCTCGCTGCGCTGTTTGAGCAGCACTTTTAACAGGTCAACCAACGCCCCAATGCCCGGCTTGTTCACCACNGGCGGTGACAGTTCGGGCAGGGTTTCCTTGGTGCGCTCNCGCCCGCGNGAGATCNCTTCNAGCAGCTCATNAGCATATTTGGANTTTTCAAATCCATTGGGCACGGCGCGCAATTTAGCCAATGCAGTTTTATGGCGCGGGGCCTGAACTGCCAGCTCGCGCAANGCATCATCTTTCAACACNCGGTTGCGCGGCACNTTGCGNGTCTGCGCCGTGGNATCGCGCCATTTGGCAACCTCGATAAAAATGCCCATCACATGCGATCGTCGGTCTTGAAACTTCAGCCTTTTCCATGCGTTTTCCGGATTTTGTTCGTAGGTTTCNGGGTTCAGCAGAATTTCCATTTCCTCTTTGAGCCAGCTATGGCGCCCGTTTTTTTCAAGCTCTTCCTTGAGATAGCGATACGCNCCGCGCAAATGCGTCACATCCGCCAGCGCGTAAGTCAGTTGCTTTGCCGAAAGCGGGCGNCGCCCCCAATCGGTAAACCGGCTGTCCTTGTCGATTTTTCCGCCAGTGGTTTTGCGGATAAGCGTTTCATAGCCAACCGCGTCACCNAAACCACACACCATGGCGGCAATCTGNGTGTCGATGGTCGGCGCAGGGATAATGCNGGCTTGCTTGTGGAATATCTCGATATCCTGNCGACANCCATGCATCACCTTGGTCACTTTCGGATTTACCAAGAGNTCGTAAAACGGTTGCAGNTCGATGCCCTCGGCGAGCGGGTCAATCATGCCTTCAAAACCGTCGCCCGCNGTTTGAATGAGGCAGAGTTTCGGCCAGAATGTATGTTCGCGCAGAAATTCCGTATCGACCGTGATAAATTCGCATGTCGCNAGTGCGGTGCACAGNTCTTCCAGCTCGGCTTGTTGTGTAACCAAATTCATGNNCATTTTATAAAGAACCTCGGCGCGTTTGTCGCCATTTGAAAACGCATATAGTTTACCGGCACCAATGCTTGACAAATGCCGCCAAGCGGTGAATTTATGGCGCACACAAATCGAAAAGGGTAACACCATGCATCNGTACAGAACCCATACATGCGGGGCACTGCGCGCTGAAAATATCGACGATCAGGTGCGTGTGTCCGGCTGGGTGCATCGCAAGCGCGACCATGGCGGCCTGTTATTCATAGATGTGCGCGACCATTATGGCCTCACCCAGCTGGTTATCGAGCCGTCCAGCCCGCATTTTGCGCTGGCCGAGCAAATTCGTGCCGAAAGTGTCATTCGCGCCGATGGCAAGGTTGTGGCGCGCGATGATGAGGCGNGCAACCCGAATTTGCCGACCGGTGACATNGAGGTGTATCTGTCGGAACTGGAAGTTTTGTCTGATACGGGCGACCTGCCGCTGCCGGTTTTCGGCGAACCGGATTATCCGGAAGATATTCGCCTGCGCTACAGGTTTCTGGATTTGCGCCGCGATACGCTGCACCGCAATATTGTGCTGCGTTCCGATATTATCAGCTGGCTGCGCCAGCGCATGACAGCGGACGGCTTTCGTGAATATCAAACGCCGATTNTGACNGCCTCCAGCCCCGANGGGGCGCGTGATTTTCTNGTGCCTTCGCGNGCGCATCCNGGCAAATTTTACGCCNTGCCGCAAGCACCNCAACAATTCAAACAGCTTTTNATGGTTGCAGGCTTTGACCGGTATTTTCAAATCGCNCCGTGTTTCCGCGATGAGGACGCGCGCGCCGACCGTTCGCCGGGCGAGTTTTACCAGCTTGATTTGGAGATGAGTTTCGTAACGCAGGAAGACGTTTTTGCGACCGTCGAGCCGGTATTGCGTGATTTGTTTCAAGCCTTCGGCANTGGCAAGCGGGTGACGGAAGAATTTCCNCGTATTCCTTACGCCGAGGCCATGCAGAAATANGGGTCTGACAAGCCCGACTTGCGGATCCCCATCGAAATGCAGGATGTGACACCGGCGTTTGACGGCTCGGATTTCAAGATTTTCGCCAATATGATTGCCAAGGATGCGCGCGTGCGCGTGTGGGCTATTCCGGCGAAAACCGGCGGTAGCCGCGCTTTTTGCGACCGCATGAANAGTTGGGCNCAAGGCGAGGGGCAGCCGGGCTTGGGCTATATTTTCTTCCGTGAGNGCGAAGGNGCTGGCCCGCTTGCCAAAAATATNGGGCCCGAACGCACCGAANAAATCCGAANCCNGCTTGGGCTGGAAGATGGCGATGCNGTGTTTTTCTGCGCCGGTGTGCCCAAAGCCTTTGCCGAATTTGCCGGACGCGCCCGCAACCGCGTTGGCGAAGAGCTGGAATTGATNGATGCCGACCAGTTCGCGTTTTGCTGGATTGTTGATTTCCCGATGTTTGAAACCGACGAGACCACCGGCAAGCTGGATTTCTCGCACAACCCGTTTTCAATGCCACAAGGCGGCATGGAAGCGCTGGACGACCAAGACCCGCTGGATATTCNGGGCTACCAATATGACATTGTTTGCAACGGTATTGAGCTGTCGTCGGGTGCCATCCGNAACCACAAGCCGGAGATTATGCTCAAAGCCTTCGCCATTGCTGGCTATGACGCNGATGTCGTGGAGCNGGAATTTGGTGGCATGTTGAACGCGTTNCGCTTCGGCGCACCACCCCATGGCGGCATTGCGCCGGGCGTTGACCGCATTGTGATGTTGCTGGCAGAGCAGGAAAATTTGCGCGAGGTTGTGGCTTTTCCGATGAACCAGCAGGCCGAAGACCTTTTGATGCAGGCCCCTGCGCCCGTGTCCAACGCACAGTTGCGCGAATTNCACATTCGGCCCAATTTGCCGAAAACCACGACCNGCGACGAACCGGCAAAAGAATAGCGAGCGCACTGGATTTGATGGCGCGGCAGTGTCATATTGAGGGATGGCTTTTNGCNNGGGCATGAACCCCGGCCAAGCGGAGAATAACATGCAGTTTTTGCGGATGCTTTTTACCTGGTGGNACAGCCAGACACTTGGAACAGCGTTAGCGACATGGCGTNATGGCGAACTGGTCGGCATNGACGAACAGGGCAATCGCTATTATCGCGATAAAAACGGCAAATCAATNAACGGCAAACCGCGGCGTTGGGTGGTTTACAATGGTGATGTGGAAGCCACACGCGTACCCCCCGAATGGCATGGCTGGTTGCATTACACGGTGGATGAAACCCCTGAAGAAGCCGGTTTTGAGAAAAAAGACTGGCACCAGCCNCATCGGGCAAATCAGACGGGCACGCCCAATGCCCACCGTCCGGCAGGGCAGGAAGACGCCGCATCGCATCGCGCNGGGTATGGCTCGTGGTCGCCCGAATAGGCCGCGTTTGATGCCAGCACAGGAGAAGCAGAAATGAAGGATAATCTGGTCGAAACACTGGTCGGCTTCGGCGTCATTGTCGTCGCGGCGATATTCGTCTTTTACGGATATTCGGTAACGGATTCCTCCAACAGCGACGGCTATGTCGTATCTGCCGAGTTTGACCGCGTGGACGGGCTGACCATTGGCAGCGATGTCCGCATGTCGGGCATTAAAATCGGCACGGTTACGGCCTTGTCGCTCGACCCGCAATCTTATGCCGCAAATGTTTCAATAATCATCGGCAGCGATATCGACCTGCCGGATGACACCAGCGCAAAAATAACCAGCGAGGGGCTGTTGGGCGGCAATTACATATCTCTGTCTGCCGGTGGCAGCGAAGACATGCTGTCGGGCGGCGATGAAATTCTCTATACGCAAGGGTCTGTCGACCTTATCGGGCTCGTAAGCCAAGCTTTGTTCAGCGCAGGTGATCAGGAAAGTGATACGGAATAGTTCCGGCTTCGGCGTTGTCGTTGCTCTGTTTATGTCAAGCGCCGGGGCTCAAGAAATTGAGCCGCCGGCTTTTCCTGTGCCGCCGCCCGTGCCGCTTATACTCGATCAAGAAGGCGTGACGCCGGAGTTCGACCGCGGCTTTCCGCCTACTGTAGCGCCGGAAGAAGATGATGACGCTGCCGCCTTGTCGGTGTTCGATGTACCGCTGCTTGAAATTCCCACAGATGGCGAAGCCGAGCAGGATGAGGTGTCGCGGATCGGCAATTTCAGCCTGCTCAATAAAGTTACGGCGAAACTGCGCCCGTTTGAACTGGTGCAGGGCGAGCCGACGGATATTGGCTCATTGCGGGTTGTTATGCGCGACTGCATTTCGACACCGCCCGAAGAACCCCCTGAAACCAAAGTGTTTTTAGAGATTTACGAATATAAATCCGGTTTCGACAATCGCGTGTTTTCCGGCTGGATGTTCGCCTCAAGCCCCGGCATTAACGGGCTTGAACACGCCGTTTACGATTTATGGCCGACGGCGTGCAAAACTTCCGCGGGCGAAAGATTTACCGGCATCAGGTGAAAATCGGCAGGCTGGGCCAGCGCGGTTTGCAGTTTGGCGTGATAGGCGGCGCGCGGAATTTCCTTCAAACCGAAGCGTGTTAGATGGTCGGTGGCAAACTGGCAGTCGAGCAGGGTGAAGCGCGCATATTTAAGCCGCGCGACAAGATAGGTAAGCGCAACTTTGCTGGCATCGGTTTGGCGCGAGAACATGCTTTCGCCGAAAAACGCGCCGGCAATTCGCACACCGTAAAGCCCGCCGACCAATTGCTCCCCCGACCAGCATTCGACGGTATGGGCATAACCCATGGCGTGCAGCTTGCAATAGGCCGACACAATCTCGTCATTTATCCAACTCGATGGCCGGTCGGCTCCGGGCATACGGCACGCCTCGATCGTCTGCCGGAAGTCCGTGTCGATACGCATGTCAAACGGAGCTTGGCGGATGGTTCGCATCAGGCGGCGGGGCACATGAAACCCGTCAAGCGGCAAGATGCCCCGCATATGCGGGTCGACCCAGAAAGTTTCAGGATCATCAACCGCATCGGCCATGGGAAACAGGCCTTGGCGATATGCGTGAATGATAAGTTCAGGTGTTAGATGCGGGTCAGCCGATGCGCTCACGCCGTACCGTCGCGTTCGAGAAAATTCTCTAGCCAGTGAATGTCATAATCGGCGTTTTGGAAGTCTTCATTTTCCAGCAAATCTTCAAACAGGGGCAGGGTGGTTTCCACCCCGTCAATGGCGCATTCGTAAAGCGCACGATAAAGCCGCATCAGGCAGTCTTTCCGGTCGGCCCCGTGTACAATCAGCTTACCGATCAGGCTGTCGTAAAACGGCGGTATTGCATAGCCGGCATAGACCGCGCTATCCATCCGCACACCAAGGCCTCCGGGCGGGTGATAGGTCTGGATGACACCTGGCGAAGGCATGAAGGTGCGGGGGTTTTCAGCATTAATACGACATTCGATGGCGTGTCCGCTCAGCGTCAGATCGTCTTGCGAAAAGCTCAGCCGCTCGCCATTTGCGATTCTGATTTGCTCGCGCACAAGGTCGATGCCAGTAATCATTTCCGTGACGGGATGTTCAACCTGCAGGCGCGTGTTCATTTCGATAAAATAAAATTCGCCGCCCTCGTACAAAAACTCGACCGTTCCGACGCCCAGATATTGCATGCCTTCCATGGCGTCGGTGACAATCTTGCCAATCGCGGCGCGCGCGGCAGTGTCCAGCACCATTGAGGGGGCTTCTTCCAGAACCTTTTGGTGTCGCCGCTGCAAGGAGCAGTCGCGCTCGCCCAGATGCACGGCATTGCCGTGAGAATCGCAAGCGACCTGAATTTCGATATGACGCGGTTTTTCGAGGTATTTTTCGATATAGACCGCATCATCGCCAAAGGCAGCCTTGGCTTCGCTGCGCGCGGTGGTGAAGGCTTCGGCCAGTTCATCTTCGCTGCGCGCGATTTTCATGCCGCGCCCGCCGCCGCCAGAGGCGGCTTTCACCAGCACCGGAAAGCCCATTTCGCGGGCCAGTTCCAGCGCGGCATCGCTGGTTTTCACTTCGCCATCCGAGCCCGGAACCACGGGGATGCCAAGCTCAATGGCTTTGGCTTTGGCGGCGATTTTGTCCCCCATCAAGCGGATATGATCAGCCGTGGGGCCGATAAAGCGGATATTATGGGCTTGCAAAATATCTGCAAATTTCGCGTTTTCCGACAAAAACCCGTAGCCCGGATGCACCGCATCAGCGCCGGTAATTTCGCACGCCGCTATGATGGCCGGAATGCTCAGATAGCTCTGCGCCGCTGATGGCGGGCCGATGCACACGCTTTCATCTGCGAGGTGAACATGCATGGCGTCTTCGTCCGCCGTGGAATGAACGGCGACGGACTGGATACCCATTTCCCGACAGGCACGGATGACGCGCAGGGCAATTTCGCCGCGATTGGCAATGAGGATTTTTGAAATCATGGTTTATTCAATAATGACCAAAGGCTGGTCAAATTCGACCGGCTGTTCATTCTGCACGATAATCTGGGTGATTTTACCAGCGCGCGGGGCGGTGATCGGGTTCATGGTTTTCATGGCTTCCACAATCAGCAATGTCTGGCCTTCGCTGACCGTGTCGCCGACTTTGATAAAGGCCGCCGCGCTTGGTTCGGGCGACAGATAGGCGGTGCCGACCATGGGCGATTTAACCGCGCCCGGATGGGCGGCGGGGTCTTCGGCGAGCGCGGGCGCGTCTGGGGTTTCAGCGCCGGCCGTGTTTTGTGTTTCGGCGGGCGCGGCCAATGGAGCGCTTGCGGGCNGTGGCGCAGGCACATAGGCGGTTGCTTGGCCGCCGCCGCGGGCAACTTTGATCCGCATGCCGCCGCTTTCAATTTCAATTTCGGTTAGGCCGGTTTCGTTGAGCAACTCTGCCAAATCCTTAATAACCTGACTGTCGGGAAGTTTTGCCATGAATTTCGACCCCTTAATCCTTTATCAGCGATGCGAGCGCGTCGACGGCCAGCAGATACCCCTTCGGGCCGAGGCCGCATATCACACCCTGAACGGTTGGCGATATATACGAATGATGGCGAAAAGGTTCGCGCGCGAAAATATTGGACAGATGCACCTCAATGGCCGGTATTTCAAGCGCTTGCAGCGCATCGTGCAAGGCGATTGAGGTGTGCGTATAGGCGCCCGCGTTAAGGATGAGGCCACTAGCACCATTGCGCGCGGCCTGCACCATGTCCACCAGCGCGCCTTCGTCATTGCTTTGATCGAATTTCAGTTCCAGATCATACTCAGCCAGCCGCGTGGCGCACATGCGCTCTATATCGGCCAGCGTNGATGTGCCATATATTTCAGGCTCGCGCGTACCCAGTAGNTTNAGATTGGGCCCGTTAAGGATATGTACCGGTCTGGCAACCAAGATATCACCTCGTCATGTGGCCGGATGCGAAACATCAAGGCCGTCATGCCTTGGCAGTAACCGAGATTTGGACAAAGTGCAAGCATAACCATATGCTTGAAGGCAGAACGGGCGAAACAAAACAGCGGCGAAGAGGCGCGTAAGGCAATGAAAATTACCATAAATGGCGAAGATCGGCATTTCGATGCGCCGCTGTCGATTGCGGGGCTGCTGGCAGACTTAGGCGTTGCGGGCGGCAAGGTGGCGATTGAACGAAATCTGGAAATCGTGCCGAAATCGGCTTATGAAACCATTGAGCTGAGCGATGGCGACCGGATCGAAATCGTGCATTTTATCGGAGGAGGCGCCTGAGGGCGAAACGGATATGACCAATCAGGCAACCGATACAGACCCGCTGACGATTGCGGGCCGGGTTTTTTCCTCGCGGCTGATTATCGGCACGGGAAAATACAAAGATTATGCCGAAAACGCCGCCGCCGCCGAAGCGTCGGGTGCAGAAATTGTCACTGTGGCCGTGCGACGGGTAAACTTGTCCGACCCTTCGGCCCCGATGCTGGTGGATTATGTGAGCCCGGAAAAATATACCTTTTTGCCGAATACGGCGGGGTGTTTCACCGGCGAAGATGCGGTGCGTACGCTGCGGCTGGCGCGCGAGGCTGGTGGCTGGTCGCTGGTGAAATTGGAAGTTTTGGGCGATGAAAAAACGCTCTATCCGAATATGCGCGAAACCTTGCGCGCGGCAGAATTGCTAATCGGCGACGGTTTCGANGTCATGGTGTATTGCAGCGACGACCCCATNATGGCGCGCGAACTGGAAGACATTGGCTGTTGTGCCATCATGCCGCTCGGCGCACCCATCGGGTCGGGGCTGGGCATTCAAAATCCGGTGAACATTCGCCTGATTGTTGAACAGACCAAAGTGCCGGTGCTGGTCGATGCTGGTGTGGGCACGGCGTCGGATGCCGCGGTTGCTATGGAGCTTGGCTGCGACGGCGTGTTAATGAACACCGCGATTGCCGAAGCCCAAGACCCGCTGCAAATGGCGCGTGCCATGCGTCATGCGGTGATTGCGGGTCGTCAGGCTTATTTGGCCGGGCGCATGGGCAAGCGGCTTTATGCAGACCCCAGTTCGCCGCTTGCCGGATTAATTTAATTCGCGGATTTGGGCTTGGGCCCGCGCGCTTCGGCGACAAGTTCGCGCAATTGGTCTTCGGACAGCGCGCCGGGATGGATCTCATCATTGATGACAAAAGCCGGCGTGCCGTTAATGCCGAGCGCGCCCGCCAGAGCTTGGGTTCGGTCGATGGTTTCGGCAATGCTGGTGTCGGCGGCGCGGGACTTAACGGCCTCGACATCGACCCCGATTTCTTTCAGCGTGCGCTCCAGCAAGGCCGGATTAACGCTGCCGCGACTGCTCATTAATTTAGAATGATAGGTCAGAAATTTCAGTTGCTCGTCAAGCGCCAGTGCGTAGCTGGCTGCGGTGCGTGAGTTCTCGCTCAGGATTGGAAACTCCTTGAAGACGACGCGCACATCGTCGTTTTCTTCAACGATTTTCATCAGCGAGGGAAACACGCGCTTGCAGTAGCCACAATTATAATCGAAAAACTCAACAATCGTGACGGAGGCGTTTTTCGGCCCCAGCGTGAAGTCGCTGCTGCTGCTATAGAGTTCCTCGGCATTGTCGAGAACGGATTGGCGCTGGCGCTTTGCGTCTTCGATTGCGTAATAATCTTGCAGATTTTCAAGCGCACGGGCCAGCACATCGGGGTTTTGCATAAGGTAATTTTCGACCTTTTTCTCAAAGGCTTCGTCTGCCAAGACTTCAGTCGTCAGTGTCGGCGCGGCAAAAATTCCAAGGAAAGAACATATAATCAGGCATTTTTTTATCATTTTATCTCCTAACGGCCTGCGCGATTGGCGCGGGCAATTTCCAGAATATCCGTTGTCCGGATTTTTTCAGGCGACCCGTCGGGCAACCCCTTTATCGCACGTCTGGCATGCTTCAGTGCTTCCGGCCGACCCAAAAGTGCAAAATACTCAGCCAGTGCCCATTCAGCATAGGCCACTTGCTGCATTTGGCCGAATGTTTTGGAAAGCTGAAAATATGCCGTTGTATTAGCGGGATCAAGCCGCAAAGCCGTGCGGAGGTTATTTTCTGCCGCGCGGTTGAATTTTTGCGACAGTTCGCCCGCATTTTCTGCGAGGCTTAACTGCGTTGTTGCCAGCCCGATTAAAAGCAACGGCTGGTCGGGTGCAAGTTCAATCGATTTTTCATAAGCCGCCAGCCCGTCTCCGGCGCGTCCGGCTTCGTAATTCACCTGCCCTTTAAGCTCATGGAACCAAGGCGATGTTGGTGTCTCGGCAATCAGCGCGTCAATTTCGTTTAAAGCCAGATCAAGCTGGCCCTGCCTATGCAGCGCAATGGCGCGGGCATAGCGCGAGGGCATATCGGTATTTTTACTCGGATAGCGGCGCAGCGTGGTTGACGGGTGGTCAAGAAACCCTCTGATTTTGGCCTGTGCCATTTTATGCCGATGGCGCATTTCGGGCGTGTCTTCGACATTGCTATAGGCGGAAAGCTCGGCCCCGCGTGTGAAGCTGGCAACGCGCTCACGCGACAGGGGGTGGGAACGGATATAAGGGTCTTGGCTAACCTCGGAAAGAATTTCCTGGTCCGCCAGCATGTCCATCATGCGAATAATGCCATTGGGGGATTGGCCGGTATCTTCTAAAAGGCGCAAGGCAATCACGTCGGCGCTCGATTCCTGTGCGCGGTTGAAAGACAAAAACTTGCGCTGGACAACGTGCTGGCCGCCAGTAATGAGCGCCAGACCGAGGTCGGGCGCCCCCGCCAGCAACGACCCCAGACCCAAAATTGTCGCAACCAGCGCCGGGCGTTGGGCTTCGTTAATGGCACCGGCCTTGCGCGATAGGTGGCCGCCAATAATATGGCCGATCTCATGCGCGATGACGCCGATCACCATGTTTGGGTCTTCGGATTCGAGAATGAGCCCGGTGTGGAAATAAATGTTCTGCCCATTGGCGACGAAAGCGTTCAACGACTTATTATTGATAAGCGCGATGCCGACCGTGTTGGGGTTCAACCCAGCGGCGAGAAAAAGCGGGCGGCTGTAATCGGCCAGCAGGTTTTCAATCTCGGCATCGCGAATAAAGCCGCTCGCATGTGCTGTGGGGCTTAAAACCAAAACCCCTATGACCAGCAAAAGCAGACGAATAAATCGCATCATTTTAGTCCCGAATTTCTGTTCCACCAATAACACACCACTCACTTGCATTTGTCGCCAGTGATTGTGGCAATATTGTGGGGCACACCGATGTGCAGCGCATGTTTTTACAATGCAGGAAACTCAGGAACGACGCCACCAGCCTTTGCGGGTGGGCCCCGCGTCCGCATCATCGGCAGGGTCTGCACCGGCCATTACCAGTTCGCTGTCAGTGTCTTCGGTAGCGTCTTCGGCAGTGTCTTCGGTGGCGTCTTCGGTGGCTTCCGCAACCTCTTGGGCGTCTTCAGCGTCCATTTCAACCGAAGGGGCGGTGTCGCCTGTTTCGGCGTCATGCTGGTCGTCTTCGGGTGTTTCAGCTTGCGCCGCTATATCGGCATCTGCGTCTGCATCTGCAGCAATGGCTTCGGCTTCGGTACCGGCTTCGGTATCATCTGAATTTTCATCTGAAGCTGTGACCTCGCCATCTTCGCTGCGCCGACGCCGCCGTCCGCCACGCCGCCCGCGTCTGCGCCGGCGCTTGGTTTTGCCTTCATCGCCGTCTTCGCTATCGGCTGTGAGCGGCTCTGTCTCTTCATCCGTCTCATCTGCATCCTCGGCAACGCCATCTTCGGTTCGCTCTTGCTGCGCTTTGTTGCTGCGCCGCCGACGATTGCGTTTGGGTTTTGCAAGGGCGGCGTCATCGGCCAGTGCGGCCGGGTCGCCTTCCATACGCATGGTTCCTTCGCTCTCGGTCTGGTCGGGCAGGGTAAAGGCCATTTCCATGGCGGTCAGGTCGCGGTCGGCCTGAACCATCACGCGGATGCCGATTTGCGTTTCAATGTCGAGAAGCTGGGTTCGTTTATTGTTCAACAGATAGGTCGCAACGTCTTCGGGCACATGAACGGTCAATGTGCCTTCGCTGAATTTGCCCGCGCGCTCGTCAATTTGGCGTAACACATGCAGCGCCCGACTTTCGACCGAGCGCAACATGCCCGAGCCGTTGCAATGCGGNCAGGTTTCGGAACTGCCTTCCAGAANGCCCGCNCGCATGCGTTGGCGCGACATTTCAAGCAANCCGAAACTGCTGATGCGCCCNACCTGAATGCGCGCGCGGTCTATTTTCAGNGCTTCNTTCAAGCGCTTTTCGACGGCGCGGTTGTTGCGCCCTTCATCCATGTCGATAAAGTCAATAACCAGCAGACCGGCCAAATCGCGCAAGCGNGCTTGGCGCGCAACTTCCGCCGCGGCTTCCAAATTGGTGGCAAGGGCGGTTTTCTCCACCGAATATTCGCGTGTCGATTTGCCGGAGTTTACATCGATTGCCACCAGCGCTTCGGTCTGGTTAATCACCAGATAGCCGCCCGANGGCAGCGTCACCACCGGATTGAACATGGCGGCNAGCTTGTCCTCAACGGATGTCTGGCGNAACANTGCATTGGTGTCGGCGTGTTGTTTAACTTTTCGCGCATGGCTNGGCATCAGCAGTTTCATATAACTGCGCGCCAGCTTGTAGCCATCGGCCCCGCTGACCACAANCTCTTCAAAATCCTTNCTGTAAATATCNCGGATGCANCGCTGGATGAGGCTGCCTTCTTCGTAAACCAAGGCGGGCGCGGAGCTGCTAACGGTAATCTCGCGCACATTTTCCCAAAGNCGCCACAAATATTGCCAGTCGCGCCGGATTTCGGCCAGCGTNCGCTGCGCGCCAGCGGTGCGGACAATCAGACCCATGCCNTCCGGCACATCNAGCTTTCCGACAATGGTTTTCAGTTTTTTGCGATCNGCNGCATTGTTAATTTTGCGGGAGATNCCGCCGCCGCGCGCCGTGTTGGGCATCAACACGCAATAGCGTCCGGCCAGCGACAAATAGGTGGTCANNGCAGCGCCTTTATTGCNGCGCTCTTCTTTCAGCACCTGCACAAGNATGATTTGGCGGCGCTTGATAACTTCCTGAATTTTGTATTTGCGATAAAGCGCGCGCCGGTTCAAAGGCGTTGAGGCTTCTTCATGCGCGTCACCGCCNACGTCTTCAACNTCGCTGGCTTCNGCATTTGCGTCNGCNTCTTCACTGTCCCNATCTTCCGTNTCGGCNTCATGCGAGGCGGCATTNTCGCGGTCTTCTTGGGCTTGTTCGCGCAGCAATTCCTCGCGGTCGCTGACCGGAATTTGATAATAATCGGGGTGAATTTCGTTAAAGGCGAGNAACCCGTGTCGGTTGCCGCCATATTCGACGAAGGCCNCNTGCAGCGACGGCTCAACGCGGGTTACTTTTGCNAGATAAATATTGCCGCGCAGGGGCGACTTTGTGCTGGANTCAAAATCAAATTCGTCGATCTGNTTGTTGTTCANAACCACCACACGGGTTTCTTCCGGGTGGACGGCATCGATAAGCATACGTTTTGTCATAAANNTCTCCGGGNGCATCGCGGCGCNCCGGCTTGCAAGAGCCGTGGTCAACGTCGATGCCTAAAAAATTGGNTCGGNANACAAAGGTTTGGCCGCGCCGCACATCGCCCAGCNTGNTCGACAAGGTCGGTGCAGCGTGAAATAAATTCAGANGGGTAGTGCTGGGAGCAGCCAAAATGATNTTTCTCTCTGTTGTCTGGTGCGCNNCGGTTTTTTTGCCCCCNCGCGCTGATAAAATCAGCGAATCGGCANGCAGATTGACGCAGCGCNCACGTNCGACGTTGTATAGGGCCGACGGTGCGATTGCAAGTCGGTTGTTCGCCAGTTGTTAGCCAGTTGTCTGGTNGATTGACGCCGGATTACCGTNGCAGGCATCGCATTNNNGCGCGCCAGAGGGTATATTGCGAGTCGTAATGNCGTTTTCGATAAACGTGGATACGAGGNTTTNATGCGCCTGACACNGGTTTTTCGCTGGTTTTTGCTNCTTGGGCTNTCGCTGGGCGGTGTCGGGACGGCNTTTGCNGATATTGCGCGGGTGCAGAATATCCGCCTCGGTGNTTCCGAAGGCTCCACNCGGCTGGTGCTGGAAATGTCCGAGCGCGTTGATTTTCGCGTGTTTTCCCTCGATACGCCGCGCCGCATTGTGGTTGACCTGCCATCGATGGACTGGCCGGATGCCAGCACAAGCCCCGACCCGAAGGGGCTCATCAGCGGTCTGCGTTTTGGGCAGTTTACGGCAACGCAGTCGCGCCTCGTGATCGATTTGAACACGCCAGCGATTGTGTCGCGCAGTTTTGTGCTGGATCCGGCTTCGGGCTTCCCGCATCGGCTGGTGGTGGATTTGAAAGTCTCTAGTGCCCAGCGTTTTNCCGAACAAGTCGCCGCAGATAGGGCNACNAANCGCGCCAAAGNCNCNGCGCCCANCGCNCCGCCNGTCATTTCGCAAAGCCCGCGCANGCCCAATCCCAAGCCCGTGATTGTTGTTGACGCNGGACATGGCGGCGTCGACCCCGGCGCAAGTGGCCGNAAAGCNCGNGAAAAACAAGTGACGCTGACGTTTTCNAAGGAATTGGTTCGACAGCTTCGAAATACCGGNAAATATGAGGTNTATCTGACGCGCAGCCGCGATATTTACATTCCGCTGCGCCAGCGCGTGAATATCGCGCGCAAACACCAGGCCGATTTGTTCATATCCATTCANGCCGATGCGATTAAGCGCAAAAACGTGCGTGGCATGTCGATTTANACGCTGTCTGAAACGGCNTCNGATAAGGANGCGGCGGCTTTGGCGCGCAAAGAAAACCGNTCGGACATTATTGTCGGCATTGATTTTGACGACCAGCCGCCGGAAGTCGCAGATATTCTGATTGATCTGGCGCAGCGCGAAACCAAAAACCTGTCNGTCAAATTCGCCAATCTGGTGGTGAAAAATGCNCGCGGCACGACGCGCCTTTTGGANCGAACCCACAGATTTGCCGGTTTTCGCGTGCTGAAAGCGCCGGATGTGCCCTCGGTGNTAATTGAATTGGGGTTTTTGACCAATNGNAGCGACGAAAAACAGCTACTTTCGGCCAGTTGGCGNCGTAAAATTGCCAAATCATTGGTCAAATCGGTNAATGGGTTCTTTTCATCCAGTCAACAGGCGCGTATGACTCGTTANCAGCGCTGACAANCTGTTGCCGCATTCTTTTGCTTTNNTTGTNTCTTGTCCAGTAAAGGGAACGGACTGAATGAAATTGTTGGGAAATTTGGCCGGTGTGTTCGCAACNCTTGGCGCGGTGGCGCTTCTGGCGCTGGTGCTTTCCTTGTGGCGCATTAGCAGNGGACTGCCGNATTACGAGCATCTGGCAAATTATACNCCGCCGGTCATGAGCCGCGTGCATGCTGGTGATGGCAGCCTAATCGCCGAATACGCGCAGGAGCGCCGCCTGTTCGTGCCGATTGATGTGGTGCCCGANCACGTTATCAATGCGTTTTTGGCGGCCGANGACAAAAATTTCTNCAATCATATNGGCATNGATTTTGTCGGNATTGCGCGNGCAGTTTTNCAAAACGTNCTGAATGTGGCCTCCGGNAAACGNCTGGAAGGCGCNTCNACCATCACGCAACAGGTCGCCAAAAACTTCCTGNTGAGTTCTGATGTGACGCTGGAGCGCAAGCTGAAGGAAGCGGTNCTTGCCTTGCGGCTGGAGCGCACCTTCAACAAGCGTCAGTTGCTGGAGCTTTATCTGAACGAGATTTATCTGGGGCTTGGCAGCTATGGGGNGGCNGCTGCGGCGCTGAANTATTTCGACAAGCCTTTGGGCGAGCTTACATTGGAAGAGGCGGCTTATCTGGCAGCNNTGCCCAAGGCACCGAATAATTACCACCCNTTCCGNCAGCGCGCGCGGGCACTGGCGCGGCGCAACTGGGTTTTGGGTCGCATGGCCTCAAACGGGTTCATCTCTGATTATGAAGAGNGNCTTGCGCGCGCNCAAGATCTTGTCNTGACCGACCGNCCGGTCGGCGTGCANCGCGTCGCAGCCGAGCATTTTGCCGAAGAGGTGCGCCGGCGCGTCTATGATATTTACGGCGAAAAGAAGCTCTATGGCGGCGGGCTTTCCATCCGCTCAACCCTGAACACGGATTATCAAACTTACGCCCAGCGNGCTTTACGANCGGGCNTGCGNGAATATGACCGGCGNAACGGATTTCGCGGGGCCGTGGCAAAACTCGAAACGCTGGAACTCTGGTGGGAAGAAATTGTGAAGATTAACAGCCCNTCGGATTTGCGACCGTGGCGTCTGGCGGTGGTCTTGTCGGCNGATGCCAAGGANGCCTCCNTCGGNNTGCGCCCGCGCNTGACNCGNGCGCGACGGTTTGAGGATNCNGTTGATGTTGGTCGCCTNACGCTTGATGNCGTNTCTTGGGCGCGCGCTGCNCCANACGCCGAAAATGGCTATCGCAAAATCGGGCCGAAAATTTCCCGCGTCGACCAAGTGCTTTCGGTCGGCGATATTGTNTGGGTGGCACCGGCNGACACGCCGGGCTTTTTCAAGCTTGAGCAAGTNCCTGAGGTGAACGGNGCGATTGTTGCGCTNGACCCGCATACNGGCCGCGTGCTCGCCATGGTCGGNGGCTTCAGTTTTGGTGCCAGTGAGTTTAACAGGGCGACGCANGCCAATCGCCAGCCGGGTTCGGCCTTNAAACCGTTNGTTTACGCCGCCGCCCTCGATAGCGGNTTCACCCCAGCATCGCTGGTGCTNGATGCNCCCTTCGTGATGGAACAGGGCAATGATAAGGGCTTATGGAAGCCGGAAAACTATGCGCGCCGNTTTTATGGCCTGTCGACCTTGCGGCTGGGCATGGAAAAAAGCCGCAATCTAATGACTGTGCGGATGGCGCAGGAAATCGGCATGAANANAATTTCCGCCTATGCGCGGCGCTTTGACATCACGCCAAACATGCCGCGCGTGCTTGCNATGGCGCTGGGTGCCGGAGAGACNACGCTGATGCGGCTGACATCGGCCTATGCGATGCTGGTCAATGGCGGGNGCAAGATTGAACCGGTTTTCGTTGACCGNATTCAAGACCGNTATGGCACNACGCTCTATCGTCAGGACACGCGNCCATGTATCGGCTGCAATGCCGANGTGTGGANCGACCAAATCCCTCCCGATTTGCCCGACACGCGCGAAGAGGTCTTGTCGGCGCAAACCTCTTATCAGGTGGTGTCCATGCTCGAAGGTGTCGTCAAACGCGGCACAGGTCGGCAAATTCACACGCTCGGCAAACCGCTGGCTGGCAAAACCGGCACCACCAACGATAATCGCGATGCGTGGTTTGTTGGCTTTTCGCCCGACCTCGCCGTCGGGGTCTATGTCGGCTATGACGATAACCGGTCGCTGGGCACTAATGAAACGGGCGGGCGCGTCGCGGCACCCATTTTCAGGGCTTTCATGAAATCAGCGCTTGATAGCTCCATGCCGCCGCCATTTCGTATTCCGCCTGCGTTATCTCTCGTGCGTATCAATGCAAAAACCGGCAAGTTGGCTAGGCCGGTGGATGAAACCGTAATTCTGGAAGCCTTCAAAATTGGCACCGAACCCTCGCGCAACTCTAAACAGGCCGTGGTGCGCGGTGCCGAGCGCACCGGAAACCAGCGCGGGCAGGGCGCGACGGTGGGTGCTGGCACGGGCGGGCTTTACTAGTCGCGCTGGGCCCCGTATCTTCCGCACGCTATTCATGGAGAGGCCATTGCGCGCAGAAACTACCGTTTATGTTGACCGGATTAAGCAGTCTATCGATCTGCTGAGGAGGCATCTTTGACTGGGACGCTGCGCTTCGACGCTTGGAAGAACTCAACAAAAATGCCGAAGACCCAGAGCTTTGGGACAATCCCGATCGCGCCCAGACGCTGATGCAGCAACGCACGCGGCTGGAGAATGCCATAAATGCCTGCCGTGCGCTTGAAACCGAATTAACCGAAAATGTCGAGATGATCGAACTNGGCGAAGCCGAGGGCGATAGCGATATTGTCGGCGAGTGCGAAGCGGCGCTGGAGGCTTTACAGCAACGCGCCGAGCGCATGGAAGTTGAGACTTTGCTGTCGGGTGAGGCGGACGCCAATGATGCATTTATCGAAGTGCATGCCGGTGCTGGCGGCACGGAAAGCCAGGACTGGGCCTCCATGTTGCTGCGAATGTATATGCGCTGGGCCGAGAAAAAGGGTTTTAAGGTCACGCTGATTGAGCAGACCGATGGCGAAGAGGCGGGCATCAAATCTGCGTCGCTTGAGATTAAGGGGCATAATGCCTATGGCTGGGCGAAGACGGAATCCGGCGTGCATCGTCTGGTTCGCATTTCGCCGTTTGACAGCAATGCCCGCCGCCATACGAGCTTTGCCAGCGTTTGGTGCTATCCGGTGGTCGACGATGCCATCACTATTGATATTGCTGATGCCGATGTTCGCATTGACACATTTCGCGCTAGTGGCGCCGGCGGCCAGCATGTGAACACGACCGATAGCGCGGTGCGGATTACGCATATTGAGACGAATATTGTCGTGCAGTGCCAAAACCAGCGGTCGCAACATAAAAACCGCGCCACGGCATGGGCCATGCTGCGCGCGCGCCTCTACGAGCTTGAATTGCAAAAGCGCGAGGAAGAGGCGATGGCTAACTCCGACCAGAAGTCCGAGATTGGCTGGGGCCACCAGATACGCTCTTATGTTTTGCAGCCCTATCAAATGGTCAAGGATTTGCGAACCGGTGTCGAAAGCGGCAATCCGAGCGGCGTGCTGGATGGCGCGCTCGACCCGTTCATGGAAGCCGCGCTTGCCCAGCGGGTGAGCGGTGAGGCGACAGCCGTCGAAGATCTCGATTAATTGATTAGTGCTTAATTGGCGAGTTGCGGCGACTGGTTCTGGTCGCCATCTTCCAGCAGCACGCCGACAGCGGCATTTTTAAGCGGGTCTTTTTCGCGCTTGACCGTGCCGTTGAGATGCGCGCCGGTTTCGATTGCCAAGGCTTCGTGATAAATATCGCCATTAACTTCGCAAGTTGCACACAAATGCACTTGCCGCGCGCGAATAGTGCCATCGACACGCCCGCGAATGGTAACGGTTTCGCCCGCCAGTTCGCCGGTGATATGGGCATCTTGGCCGACCGTAACGGCATGCGAGCGCAAGTCACCATCAAGAATACCGTCGATTTGAATATCGCCGGTGGAGGTAATTTGCCCGATCACTTGCAAATCCTTGCACAGAATAGAAGGGGCATTTTTACTCGATTTACGCTGGTCACTCATGGGAATGTGCCTGTTACTGTTGCGGAGTTGCNGAATAGGTTTCGGCGATATTGAAAATCTGCTTGCCAGCGTCAAGAAACGCCGCCGGGTTGCGGACTTTACCGTCGAACCAAATCTCGTAGTGCAGATGCGGGCCGGTGCTGCGACCGCTATTGCCAGCATCGCCGATATGTTGCTGAAATTCGACGCGCTGGCCGGTGCGGACGCGCGAGCGCGCTAGATGCCCGTAGCGGGTTTTGAAGCCATTGCCATGGTCAATTTCAATCACCAGACCGTAAGGGCCTTTATATCCAGCTTGCGTTACTGTGCCGCCCAGCGTGCTATGAACCGGCGTGCCGGTTGTCGCGCCAAAGTCGACGCCCGAATGAAACGCCGCCCGCTTTTTAAACGGGTCGAGGCGCACACCGAAATCACTGGTAATGCTGTAATCATGGATAGGCAGCGCCAGCGGAATTTTGGTCAGCGATTTGCTCAAGCCCGACAGACGGTCAAGATTGGTGCTGATGCGGTAAAGCTGTTGATGCAGCGTGGTGTTCAGCCCCGGCTGGCCCTGCAGGGGAATATACGGGCCGCCGACGGAAAATTCGTTTTCGGGCAGCACACGCGCCATAAACTCTTCCGTCGTCAGCACATCCGTCTGGTCGATGACCGCTTCGAACTCGTCAATTTTATGGTCGAGGCTTTCTTCCAGCGCATCAAGCAGGTCGCGCTGGCGGGTGTCGAGCGTTGCGATGCGCCGATAGATGTTTTCCGGCAGATAGGGCATCGCCAGTTCGTCGTCGTCGNGCCGCCCAATGCTGGATTTAATTTCATTTGCCAGCGCNACTTTGGGGGCTGGTGCNTCGCCGCTNTCGGTGCGGCTTTCAAGCGTGACATTCGCTGTGTCNTCGGCGCGTCCGATAATATCCACATTGCCCCTTTTATTGTTGCGTTTNGCAACACCGGAAAATGCCATTTGCATTTGCCGCAACTCGTTCGAGATTGAGGCGTTTTGCTCAAGCACGCGGGTCAGTTCATGGTGTTTCTTTTCAAGCGAGTTCGTNGTTTCGCTGAACCAGTCGCGCGTCAGAACAATCTGGCTGTTCAAATCATCATAAGCCAGTTGCAAGCGGCGTAACTCGTTTTCATAAGCCAACTGCATTTCTTGAAATTCGCGGTCTTTGCGCGCGCCAATCTCGTCTTTGAAAATCACATTAATGGTCGCGTAGCTGAACCAGCCCGCAAACGTTAGAAAGAAGACAGACAGAGCAATTTGCGACCGTGATGACAGCGGCACATAGCTGACACTGCCGCGTGCCCGAATGTACAATTGGCGCTCAATAAAAAAAGAAAGCAACGCCCGCTTGATTCTGTTCGCAATGGTGGACAAATGATGTCTCCTCTTCCCCCGCTTTGTCCCAAAAAACGCCACAGGATGCAAGCGCAATAAAATGGGCCGTCAAGCCATGAAAATCGGGGTGTTGGCTTATGTTGCGGTCGTGTCCGAATAAAATGCAAGCGGCATGCCAGCCGCCGTTCGCGCGGCCTGATTAAAGGGGGGTTTTAACTTGCCCTTAAAATAAGTGTCTAATTTGTCGTGAAAGCAGCGCGTCGGGTCAAGATTTTCCGATGAGCAGACCTCGTGGAACCATTTGACCCCTGCCGCCACATGCGATTTTTCGTCTTCATAAATGGTTTCCAAAATACTGACAGTCGCCCCATCACCAGCCTTGTCGAAGCGTTTTATCATGCCCGGTGTTACATCCAAGCCACGCGCTTCCAAAACCATGGGCACAATCGCCAGACGCGCCGCTAGGTCGTGGCGCGTGTCATAGGCGGCTTCCCACAAGCCGTCATGGGCAGGAAAATCGCCATACGCAAAGCCCATATCGTTGAGCCGCTTTTCCAGCATCAAAAAATGGCGCGCTTCGTCGGCGGCAATCGACAGCCAGTCGCCGTAAAAACTATCCGGCAGCCCGCGGTCACAAAAGCGACCGGCCATATCGCAGGCAAGATCAATGGCGTTCAGTTCAATATGGGCGAGCGCGTGAATTTGCGCGGCGCGGCCGGTTTCGCTGCCCAGCTTGCGGGTCGGCATGTCGCGCGGTGCGAGCAAGGCTGGCCGTTCAGGACGCGCGGGTCGGTCGGGCCAGTTTGAGGGGGGTTGCGTGTCNACGCCCAGTNCGCTGTGGCTCCAATCGGCAAAGGTCTGGCGCGCCAGCGNTGCTTTGTCTCGCGGGTTCGGCGTGTCGAGAACCGCGCGNACCGCATCATTCATGCAAGCTGGCATGCAGGCCGTTNGGTGCGAAACGGTGGTGGATGTCGNNGGGCNNCTCACGCGCCAACCNTCTCCAGNACAGCGTCGACATGGCCCTTCACGCGCACTTTGCGCCAGATANNCAGAATTTTGCCGTCTTCGCCGACCAGAAAGGTCGCCCGTTCNATGCCCNTATATTTCTTGCCATACATGTTTTTTTCCACCCACACGCCATAGGCTTNGAGCATTTTCTGNTCCGGATCGCTCAACAGCGTCACGCCGAGATTATGCTTGGTTTTGAATTTTTCGTGCTTTTCGACGCTGTCNGCCGAAACGCCGACAATCTCGGTATTGGCGGCGGCGAACGCGCCAGCCTGCGCGGTAAACTCAATCGCCTCGGTCGTGCATCCCGGCGTGTCGTCCTTGGGGTAGAAGTAAATCACCAGCTTTTTGCCAGCGTAATCGGCCAGNGAAATCTGGCGGTCGCCATCTGCGGCGCATGAAAAATCAGGTGCTTTTGAACCAACTTCGAGTGAACCCGACATTTTAATCTCCCGTTTTNTAAATCAGCCTGCTATGAAACCTCGTAGGCAGCTTACCTGTATTTGTCCGGCAGGAGCGCCATGTCAAGGTCACAATTGTAAATTATGCCTTTTTCGAGATGCGCGGGTCAGGAGACCGATTAATTGACGAGATATATTGCGGGCTTTTTTCTGGGTTTGCTGGTGCTGCTGGTCGGCATTGTTGGCATGTCGTTTGTGCGTCCGGTTCCGCTTGGGCTGACGGCGGAGTTCATGATTCGGCAATTGGTCGATTTCGAGCCGGACACCCAGTTTTCGGTAGACGGGGCCCAACTCGCCTGGTCGTCGCGCCGCGATGTTCCGTATATTACGGCAGCCAGCATCTCTTATGTCAGCGCGACCAGCGATGTGTTGCGCGCCGAAAACGTGACCCTTTACCCCAGCTCCCAAGCACTCTGGATCGACGGAGCGCTGGCGCTGGCCGATTTGGAGGTCGACAAGCTTGAATTGCAGGCAGGCGAACGGCGCGTTCGGACATCAACGCTCAACGATCTGTTCGGGGCTGTGTCGCGGATCAGTACGGCTGACGCCCAGTTAGCGCGCTACATCGAAAATGTTTCCGTGCGTGATATTCTGATCCGTGACACGGACGGCGTGCGCCCCCCGCGCGGATCCAAATTTCTGCTTACGCGACAAGATGGCGGCCTGCGGAGCGTGTTGCAGCTTGCTTATTTTCGCGGCGGAAACCTGACGCGCATTGGCGGACGCGGCTACACCCAGCCGGGCAAAGGGGGCCGCGTGGATGTTCAGCTTGAACACATGAACCCGGCCGACCTAGCCGGGATCAGTTCCTTGTTCTCGCCCTTAACGGCGCTTTCATTGCCGGTTGACGCCGAACTTGGGTTCGAGCTTGCGGCAGACGGCACGCTCGCACGCGGCGAAGTGAATATCCGTCTGGAGGATGGTGTCGTGTTGCTTTCCGAGCGGCGTTTCGGTGTCCGCCGCGTGGAATTGGAAATGGAAACCGATCTGGCGANGCAGTCGATCGTTTTGAAAAAAGGCCAGATAAATGTTGACGGTGTCGGTGCGCGCTTTGCTGGCACGGCAGATTTTAGCCTGACACCTGAGGGCGATATTAATGTCGTTACCGCGCGGGTCGACGGCCAAAAGATAGACATTAATGTGCCGTCATTTTTGCAGGCACCGATACGCAATGCCCGTGCCGATCTGGGGCTGACCTATCTGGGTGCTTCGAACCGGCTGGTCATTGATACAGGGCAGCTTTTGGTGCAGGGCGAGAAGGCTCGGCTTTCAGGCGATATTGATTTTTCTGACGGGCTGCCGAAATTCGGCCTCACCGCCAGCTTCGACACGCTGGCCCGCGAAACGGCTTTTACCTTATGGCCGGTCAAGCTGGGGCAACGGACGCGCAAATGGGTTAATGAAAATATTGCCGGTGGTATTATTGAGGGCGCTTCTATCGCNCTGAATGCNGGGTTGGGTGAGNTGATGTCGCGCAAGAAAGGCGANCCGATGCGCGAAGACGCGGTGGCGCTCAACATGCAATTCAGCGATATCAGCATTCGACCCTTGCGGCATTTGCCGCCGATAACAGGCGCGCGGGCAAATTTCACCCTGCGCGGTACATCCTTTCAGGCCGACCTGTCTGACGGGCAGATGATTTTGTCCGACCCGAACAATGCGGGAAACGACCAGCCGGTCGAGGTGTTGAAAGGCAAATTGGAAGTAGCCAATTATCGCGCACAAGGCGTGCCCTCTGTCATCAGTTTTGACACAACGGGCGATCTCGGCGTTATTTTGTATCACCTCAATGAGCCGCCGCTGGCGCTTTTACGCAATGTTGATTTTGATACGACCCGCCTGTCGGGACGCGTCAGCGCCACAACGGTTTTGAACATGCCGCTGGTCAAGCCCGCCCGCGCCGATATCGGCTTCAAGGTCACGGGTTCCGGCACGGGCATCGATATTGCTGGCAAGCTGGGTGCCTATCAATTCGACAATATTGACGGCTTTATCGATTTGGATGCGCGCGGGTTCAATATAACGGGCCGCGGTTCGGCCAATGGCGTGCCGCTGAATTTCAACTGGGATCAGGGGCTGGCGAATTCGTCGCCGCAACCCCCGCGCGCCACGCGACTGGCGATCTCCGAAACGCTTTCGGGCGAGGATTTTAAGGCGCTTGGGTTTGCGTGGGCTGGCAATCGTTTGACGGGCCGCGTGCCGATGAACATCAAGTTTGACGGGGCGATTACCAAGCCGCGCGCCTATCACTTCAACGCCGATTTGACGCAAAGCGTGGTTTCTTTTGCGCCCCTGACCCACACTAAGGAGGCCGGAGCCCGCGCGCGCCTGTCGGGTCGCCTTGATGCTGCGGTCGACGCGGATACGCGCGNGCTGGCGTTCAGTTACGAAGAGGAGGGCGAAACGCCGATTGTCGGGCGCGCTGATTTTTCCGGCACCAGCCTGTCGCGCGTCACCATGCCCGCCTTCGATTTGGGAGAGATGAAAAATGTCGCCTTTGACCTGACCGAAATGGGCGGATATCGCCAGATTTCGCTGCGCGCGACAAAGTTTCTCGTCAACGACCCGATAGCTTCTTCGTTTGGAAATTCGGGGTCTTCCGACCAGCTTTTTGCCGATAGCATTGCGGTGATTTTGGGCGAAAACTTTTCGATTGAAGCCCAAATTGACTCGCTTTTTGGCTCGCATGATGAGCGCCTTGACGGGTTCCAACTCCTTATTAACACCACCGATGGCCGCTATGAGCGCATGCAGATGCAGGGCACATTTGCCGACGGGTCGGAACTGATCGGCGATTTGGCGCGCACCAGCGCGAATGTGCGAAGCTATACCCTGCAGGCCGAAAACGGTAGCAATCTTATTCGAATGCTGGGGTTTTTGCCTGACTTGGAAGGCGGTGCGCTATTGTTGCAGGGGGCGTTTAACGATAACGGGGTTTCGGCGAGCGGCGACCAGCACGATATTGACGGGCGCTTTGAAATGCAGACGTTTCGTGCCCGCCAAGTTCCTGTATTGGCGCGGCTTTTGTCGCTGGGCTCTTTTACCGGCATTGCCGACACATTGTCGGGCGACGGTATTGCCTTCGATGTCGCGCAGTTCAAATTCACTGTGACCAATGGCAAACTCAGGGTGAAATCGGGGCGTTTTAACGGGCCAGCGATTGGTCTGACGACGCAAGGGGCTTACGATGCGCGCACGCGCGAGCTTGATTTTGGCGGTACGGTCGTGCCCGCCTATGGCATTAACTCAATAATTAATCGCATTCCGATAATTGGCCGCTTGCTGACAGGGCGCGAGGGCGAGGGGGTGTTCGGCTTTAGCTATCGTATGAGCGGNACGTCTGACGATCTGTCTTTGCTGGTCAACCCGCTGTCGATTTTGACGCCTGGCATTTTGCGGCGAATTTTCGAAATTGGTATTGGCGAATTGCCCGACGTTAGCGTGACGGATGATGAATTCGACGAAGACGAGTTGGACGACTAGCCCGCAGGCACCAATAACACATGGCGCTTTTTGCCCGCCGAAAGCTTGATAACACCGTCTTTGAGATCGGATTGCGTGAGTGTGCGGGCAATGTCGTTTTGGCCCATGTCATTTATGCGCGCACCACCGCCCTGAACCAGCCGGCGCGCTTCGCCGTTTGAGCCAGCAAGCCCGGCAAGAACGAAGGCTTCCAGAAGACCCAGCCCCGCATCAAGCTGGCCGGCGTCGAGTGCCACGCTGGGCAGGTCGGCGCTTTTGCCGCCGCCCTCGAAAGTTTCGCGCGCTGTGGCTTCGGCTTTTTGCGCCGCGTCGAGGCCGTGGCACATGGCAGTGGCTTGGGTTGCCAGCACTTTTTTGGCGTCGTTAAGCTCAGCACCTTCCAGTGCCGCAAGGCGGGCAATTTCGGTTTCCGGCAATTCGGTGAACAGTCGCAAGAACCGGGCGATGTCGCCATCTTCCGTGTTGCGCCAGAACTGCCAATAATCATAGACCGGCAGCATATCGGCGTTCAGCCAGACCGCGCCTTGTGCGGTTTTGCCCATTTTCGCGCCCGAAGATGTCGTCAGCAAATTTGTCGTCAGGCCAAACAGCCCGGCCTGATCGGTGCGCCGCGCCAGCTCGATGCCGTTAACAATATTGCCCCATTGGTCGGAGCCGCCCATTTGCAACACGCAATTATACCGCCGGTGCAATTCCAGAAAGTCATAGGCTTGCAAAATCATGTAATTGAATTCGAGAAAGCTCANCGGCTGTTCGCGATCGAGGCGCAGTTTAACNCTGTCAAAGCTCAACATGCGNTTGATCGAAAAATGTCGCCCGTAATCGCGCAAGAACGCGATGTAATCCANTTCCGANAGCCAGTCATCATTATCAACNAAAATGGCGTCTTGNGGCCCGTCGCCAAAGGTCAAAAACCGCTCAAACGTAGCGCGGATGGTCTGCTTGTTTTNNGCAATCTGGGCGTCGGTNAGCAGCTGGCGGCTNTCATCCTTGCCCGACGGGTCGCCGACTTTGGTTGTGCCGCCCCCGATAACAACGATGGGCCGATGCCCTGATTGTTGCAGGNGGCGCAGCATNAAAATGGAAATGAGATTGCCGACATGCANGCTCGGTGCCGTGCAGTCATATCCGATATANCCGGTCATCACCGTTTCGCTGGCCGCNGNATCGAGGCCGGCATTGTCGGTGCACTGGGCGATAAACCCNCGNGCATCAAGNGAGNTGAGGAATTCTGANTTGAAATCTGCCATGNTGGGCTAGAGATACGCAAACAANTGTTGCAGGTCAACGGATATGACAAAATTNCGGACGGTNCTTGGACTNATGAGNGGCACCTCNCTCGATGGCATTGACGTTGCNGCAATCGAAACCGACGGGGAAAACNTCATNCGCGCGTTGGGCCANCTTTATGTGCCGNATGATGAAACNGCCCGCAGCGTNTTGCNGGCCGCGTTGGAAGCCTCCCAAGAGGCACANNTATCGGATTGGGGGTCGCCCGATACTTGGCCGGAGCCCGTGCGCCGCGCCGACCTTCTGGTNAGCGAGGCGCATATCGACGCCATATCGCGGTTTCGCGCATCGCATGAGGTNGATTTCACCCTTATCGGGTTTCACGGACAAACGGTGCTGCATCAACCCGAAGCCGNTATCACGGTTCAANTCGGCGACCCGCAACGGCTCGCGCNGGCCACANATTGTGCNGTGGTCGGCCAATTTCGGCTGGCCGATATTGCCAATGGCGGGCAGGGNGCGCCGCTNGCGCCTTTGTTTCACATTGCCCGCGCGCAAGACCAATCGGGGTCTTTGGGCGTGTTAAATATTGGCGGGGTCGCCAACGTCACCTTGCTGGATGCGGCTGGCAAATTCTGCGCTTTTGATACTGGCCCCGGCAATGCCCTGCTCGACGATTGGGTAAGCGCAAAAACCGGTCGCGCTTATGATGGCGACGGTGCGCTGGCGCGAAGCGGGCGTGTCGATGAGGCGGCTTTGCAAACGCTCTTGTCGCATGCCTTTTTCGACCGCGCGCCGCCTAAATCGCTCGACCGTCTGGCTTTTGACCCAGCACCGGTCGCCGCATTATCGCCCGAAGATGGCGCGGCCACGCTTACCGCCTTCACCGCGGCGGCGGTGGCGCGGGGGTTGGACATTACCGGACACGCCCCCGAAAAGCTGATCGTGTGCGGAGGGGGCCGCCACAATTACGCGCTTATGGAAGCCTTGCAGAAACGAACAGGCGTGGTTGTACAAAATTGCGATGAATTGGGCTGGGCGGGCGATGCGCTGGAGGCCGAAGCGTTTGCGTGGCTGGCCGTGCGTCATTGTCTGGGCTTGCCGACAAGTGTGCCGGAAACCACAGGTGTTGCGGGCCCGACTGTGGGGGGTCGCAAATATAATCCGTGAAATTGAGGGGCTGGCTAGCCGATCTCGGAAA
>NZFC01000012.1 GCA_002689195.1 Rhodobiaceae bacterium
GTTTGGCCCGCTTTTGGCGTGAAGCTTAGTTGATCGCTGATTTCGACCATCGCTTTATTTACGGCGATAAGTCGATCTTCACTGTCCCAAACGAGCATCGGATCTGCGGAGTTATCTAGTGCTTGGATAAGAAGCCGAGCCAATGATGTACTATCTAGTCCTTGATATATTCGGCCTGAATCAAACTCGGCCTCAAAATCTCCAGATGAATTTAAGCTCATATCCAACTCCGTGTATTCTGCGCTCAATATAAAATTTTAAAGAGTAGGGGCCAAAAATATCAAGCTTTATGTTTTTTTGCTTTTTAAGTCTGACTAAAGTAGATAGAGGCTATTAAATTTTTGTGGGGTAAAAATGACAGATCTTTTTTCTTCTGTGCCAGAGAATGCTAGCTTGCAGGACGTTTTGATTACGTTTCCGCATGCTTCAAATGAATTGCTTAAATTTATAGAAAAGGTAATGAGGTCTGAAAGCCCGCTTTCAGTGGGAGAGAGAGAATTAATAGCTACTTACGTTTCAGCTCTCAACAGTTGTGAATTTTGTTATGGAGCGCATCTAAATTTTTGCGTGGCTTTCGGTATTGATAGTGATTTGATCAAACAACTGACAGAAGATTTAGGTTCTGCATCGATTGAACCGAAACTCAAGTCGTTGTTAGCGTATGCGAGAAAATTAACTCTCAATCCGTCGAAGATGCTCAAAGTCGATGCCGAAGAGGTTTATAGGCACGGATGGGACGAGCGGGCTCTGTTTGATACCGTTCAGGTGTGCGCACTCTTTAATATGATGAACCGGATAGTTGATGGAACTGGTGTCTCCGCTGACACAATAAATACAAACCTCACAGCACAGCACCTTGAGCCCCTAAGAAAAATGAGCTACTCGGATCTGATTCCAAAATAAAGAACCTTTTTGAAAGTAAATTTAGACCCTGAAGTCCTAATAATTGACTAAGCTGAGTCCCCTCAAGAGGATTAACCCTCCGGTTGCCATTACAATGCCTGATGTCCAGGCAAAAAAGGCTTTGTCATCTAAATTGTCTAACACATGCTTCCCAGCGTTAGTGCCAATTACTGTAAGAAGGAGAGCGCAAAACAATAATAAGGCATTGGGCCAATTCTGCGTGCTACCTACCAGAACACCGAAATAGATAATTTTGGTTGTGTGTGCCAGTGCCTGAATGACGGCCTTGGTGGCAACGACTTGATGACGGGTTAGCGAAACGCGCTGAAAAAAAATATCTAGAATCGGGCCACCAACCCCCGTTAGTACATTGACTGGCACAACAATTAGGCCAACCAACACGGGCATGTAAGGGCGCGAAATATCCAGCGTGAGGGTATTCGGCAGGCCGGCTGCAATAAACGGAAGTAGGCCAAGAGCAATGAGCACTGCCGCCTCATTAGGTACAAAGGCGAAAAAGGTTAGGCCCCAAAGCGCCGCAACCGCTCCGACTAAGAAAACACAAATGATGCGCCATTGAATGTCTTTGCGATTAAGAAATGCCCGATAGCTGTTAGACACAAATTGAATGAGGCCATGCAATACCATGGCCGGTCCAGTAGACATTATGGTGATCAACACCGCCATCAGGAGTAGGCCGCCCAGCATACCGAAAATACTTGAAACAAAAGATGTGAAGAGCGCAGCGCCCAGAATAATTGCGGTGATGAGCAGGCTCAAAAAATCGCTCCGGCAAGACGCTCATAAAGTTCGTTGCGAGGTGAAAAGATAAAATCCGGCTTGGAGACGGTCATGCCTATTTGCTTCGGAGACAGGCCAGCCTGCACAAGTTGAAGGGAGGATTTTTCAATGACGAGATCAAAATACGTTTTGCCTTGCCCGACCATCCGGCGGCTGCCATCCAGACCGAAATCATTAAACAAAGCGGCGTCTTTCGTGTCGACCATGAAGCTTACAACCAGCCGTTCCATGGCTTGTTGATAGGCCGACAGTCCCGCCAAAATTTGTTTTGCCGCACCGCGCGCTTCCGGCGACCAATTGGCCCTCAGCGCCGCGGCGAGATTTGCCTGACTCATCAAAATCACGCCATCTTCAGGCACGCGAAGATTATTGGCCGCAAGGGTCGCGCCGGTCGAGGTGATGTCGACAATGACTTCCGCTGCGCCGGAGGCGGGTGCGCCTTCCGTGGCCCCGAAACTTTGCACCAGCACATAATCGACAACGCCGTAGCGGGCAAAATACTCAGCTGTGAGGTGGGTGTATTTCGTTGCCACGCGCAGGCGCTTATTGTGTTCGGCGCGAAATGCGCCGGCCACTTCGGCCAAATCCGCCATGCAGGTGACATCGACCCAGCCATCGGGCAGGGCGACTACGACATCGGCATAGCCGAAGCCCAGCGGCTGGACCAGTTGGACGGCGCTGTCGAGGTCGGGAATTTCTTCGCGCAGCAAATCTTCGCCGGTTATGCCGAAATGAATGCTGCCTTCGCGAAGCCGCGCAGCGATTTCGCTGGCTGAGAGATAGAGGACATCGACCGTATCCATGCCGGAAAGCCGGCCCTGATAACCACGCGCTCCCGCGCGTTTCAATGGCATGCCAGCGCGCGCGAAAATACCCGCCGCGTTTTCCTCAAGCCGCCCTTTGGACGGCACAGCGAGAATAAGCTGGCTCATGATGCATCTCCCAATGGTGTTTGCCGGGTCGCCGCTTCGTGCAACCGCTCAAGTGCAATAGCACCACCGACGGCTGGAATTTGGCGCGGCGCTCCAAGGCTTTCAACAAGGTCATCATAACGCCCGCCCGACGCGATGACTTTGCGCGGGCCGAGCGCGGGCACATGAATTTCGAAAGACAGGCCAGTATAATAAGCCATGGGCGTGCTGATTGAGGGCGCGAAATGCATGCGCTCCAAGCCGACAAATTTATTTAAAACGGGATCAAGCTTGTCGGCCAATTCTTTGGTGCGGCGTTCCAACCAATCCCCGGCCTCTGGTGGTTTTTCGAGAAAAGCAAAAAGCCTGTCGCGCGTTTCGTCGCTTATTTCAGGGGAGTAAGCCTGTGCCTGTTTTTTTTTCATCCTTGCGATAATGTCGGCACCGCTGCGTCCGGCAATAATGCTGTCGGCATCAAGGCTTGAGTAGATTTTAGTTTCACGTTTTGGTTGTGGTTGCATTAATCTGCTGAAGTCATTGAGGTTTTCGGTAGAAATCATCTTGCGCCTGATTTCACGAGCCGCTGCATCAGCAACATTATTGTCTTTCAAAAAATCTGTCAGCCAGTCAAAATCATTTATGTGAACCTCGTAATCACGCACGCCTGCGGTCTGAATGATTGTGAGTAGCTTTTCCAAAACCTCAATATCGTCCTCTATTGCCGCGTCGCCGGTTTTGCCATTGATTATTTCCAATCCATTTTGCATGAATTCTTCCGGCTTGCCGGCTCCGCGCGGCTGATAGCGGAACGCCGTGCCCTGATAGCAGAGCCGCACCTCCTCAAACCGGCCCGCGCGCACATAATCCAGCACGGTCGGGATGGTTAGGTCGGGGCGCAGGCATAATTCTTCGCCGCCGGGGTCGGTGAATCGGTACAAACGCCTCTGCATTTCCGCGCCCATGCGGTTAATAAACGGGTCGCTGGGTTGCAAAATCGGGGTTTCGACCTGCCGATAGCCCGCCTGGCCCAAATCTTTCAAAAAACCATCCGGAGATGCAATCGGCGCGGTAATTGCGCCGTCATAGCGGAAATGGCGCGGCGCGGCGGCGGGTGGGCCGCCAAAAACGCCCTCATCTATCGCCAGGCCGGAGGCTTCGCAAGCCTTGGCGAGTGCATAATGCTTGGCGGCGGGAAATCCGTCGCGGCGGTAGTTGGAAATCGCCGANGCCCCGACACCCAGCATCTCGGCCACTTTTTTAGTGCCGCCCAATGCGTCAATTATCTCTGCGGGTGATGTCAGCATGCNANGCCTCANGGATTGCCCTATANNTTGGATCAANCTGNAGATAGCATGAAAGAAAATTCATGNAAATTGAAAAATTANTCGNTATTCAAAANNATTGAAGTNCANANNATTTGAATAANTGGNTTATTCANTTAATAATCTGAGAATAGTTTCAGAAANTTCATTTTTCTTGACTTCGAATTGGGCATGCGACGACGCACGCCATTCGGCATTGTCTTCAATCTCTGCCGATTTTTGCTTGCCCAGTTCCAAATCCTTGACCGTCACCACACCTTTGGCGCGTTCGTCTTCGCCTTCAATCACCACAAAGCGCGCTTTGCGGGCATCGGCATAGCGCAACTGCGCTTTCATGGCGCTGTCGCCCATGTAAAGTTCGGCGCGCACCCCTGCGGCGCGTAAGCCCTGCACCAAAGCCGCCAATTCAGGGCGGGTTTGTTTATCCATCACCAGAACAACGACAAGCGGTTGCACGGCGCTCGCGTCGGCCTGCCCCAGAAGCGCAAGGGCAGCGGCCAAGCGGCTGACGCCGATCGAGATGCCGGTGGCCGGAATTTCCACGCCTTTGAACCGCTTGATGAGGTCGTCATAGCGCCCGCCACCGCCGACCGAGCCGAAGCGCGTCACCGTGCCGTCGCTGTCTTGCGTGTCGAAGGTCAGGTCAATTTCATAGACGGGCCCTGTGTAATAGCCCAAGCCCCGCACAATNNTCGGGTCGATGCACAATCTTTCAACGCCATAGCCCAGCCGCGTNAACAGCGCGTCCATGTCGCGCAATTCGGCAATGCCNGAGGCACCTGAGGCGGTGTCGCCAATCTGGGCTTCCAGCGCATCCAGCATTTCCGGTCGGCTGGCCCCTTGCGCGCTCACCAANCCGATAACGGCCTCGATTTGCGCCNCATCCAGACCTGCACCGGCGGTAAAATCGCCGCTTTCATCGCGCCGCCCTGCGCCCAGNAGATCGCGCACACCGGCAAGGCCCAGCCGGTCATATTTATCCATGGCGCGCAAAATGGTCATCCGCCGCGCCTCGTAATCGGCTTGCTCGGTCGTCAGCCCAATGCGCTGCAACAGCCCATCCATAATTTTCCGGTTATTGATACGCACCAGATAATCGCCTTCGCCAATNCCAAGGGCTGCCATGCAATCGGCAGCCATCATGCAAATCTCGGCATCNGCGCCCATATTGCCCGCGCCCACCGTGTCAGCATCAATTTGCAGAAACTGGCGATAGCGNCCGGGGCCGGGTTTTTCATTGCGCCAGACCGGGCCCCATTGAAACCGGCGAAACGGTTTGGGCAGGGCGTCATAATGCTCGGCGACATAGCGCGCCAAAGGTGCCGTCAGGTCATAGCGCAGGCTGAGCCATTGCTTGTCGTCATCTTCCAGCGCGAAAACGCCTTCATTTGGNCGGTCGGCATCGGGCAAAAATTTGCCCAGCGCATCGGCATATTCAAAGGCGGAGGTGTCCAGCGCATCAAAGCCATAGCTTTGATAGACATCCGATATTGTGGCAATCATGNGCTGTTGCAGNGCNAGTTCTGNGCCCGCCATATCGCGAAACCCGCGCGGCACGCGCGCTTTGGGTTTGAATGTCTTTTGCTTTTTAGCCATTGGTGCAGCCCAACTCCTGAGTGCTCTTCCCTAACCTGTCATGTGGTCTAGCGCAAGCGCAACCGCTCAAAACCCAAATGGCGACAGGCCGCGCACATGCTCATCAAGGCGCAAATTGCGATTGACCGAAGGCGTCGCCCGCTGGTTGCAGTCATGGCGCTCGCACAAGCGGCAATTCACCCCGATGGGCGTGTCGCCGATTTCCATGTCGAGATTGATACCGCGCGAATAGACCAGGCGCTGGGCATGGCTTATCTCGCAGCCCAGCCCGATGGCAAACTGGTTGTCGGGCACGCCGAAGCCCGAATTGTCGCGGCTGACGGTGCGCGCGATCGAAAAATAGCGCGTGGCATCTTCCATCTGCACGATCTGGGTGGATATTTTGCCCGGAATACGAAACGCATCATGCACATGCCAGCGCGGGCAGGTGCCGCCAAAGCGGGCAAAGTGAAAACCAGCCGCCGAGAACCGCTTGGAAATATTGCCAGCATTGTCGACGCGGATCAGAAAAAACGGAATGCCGCGCGCATTCGGGCGTTGCAGCGTGGTCAGCCGATGGCACACCTGCTCGAAACTGGTGCCAAAGCGCCGCCCCAGCAGGGTGATGTCATATTGGTTGTTTTCCGCTGTTTTGAGAAACAGGCCATAGGGCATCAGCACGGCGGCGGCAAAATAATTCGCCAGCGAAATGCGGGCCACAGTGCTCGCATTTTCGGTTTCCAGCCCCGACGCCCGGATAATATTTTCGATTTCCGGCATTTGCTCAAAATAAGCCAGCTGATAGGCCAGTTGAAACGACCGCCCGGGCTGGTCGAGCAGTTCCGACAGAAAAATCGTCTGCCGGTGCCGGTCAAACCGGCGCAGTGTGTTTTCCATCACCTCGACGGGCGCAATCCGTGTCGATATTTGGTGGTTCGACTGCAGGCGCGCGCGCAAAGCCAAATATGGCTCGTCATGCTCGCCAACGGCTTCGGCGTATAGCTCCTCGGCCGCCGCATCCAGNGCGCCGAAATGATTGCCCTGCTGATTGATAAAGTCGCGCACTTCTTCCAAGGCCAGCAGCGCTTCGGGGTTTTCTGCATTCGGGTCACCGGCGAGGCGTTCGGCCAGCATTGAGGTCGTCGTGCGGCTTTCTTGATAGGCCTGATAAAGGCGCGCCAGCGCATCAACGGCGACCGGGCTGGCGGCTGCCAAATCCTTCAATTCGGCTTGCGAAAGCGGCGTGTCGCGGAACATCGGATCGGCAAAAACCTCGTGCAATTGCGCCTGCGCGCGGGCTTCTTCGTCGCCAGCCAGTCCGCGCGGGTCGATATCGAAAACATCNACCAANCGCAATAATATCTGTGCCGAAACCGGACGCTGGTCGCGCTCCAAAAGGTTCAGATAGCTGGTCGAAATGCCCAGGCTCTCGGCCATTGCCGCTTGGGTTAACCCAAGCTCGCGGCGCAAGCGCCGAATGCGGGGTCCGGCGAATAATTTGCGCTCGACAAGCCGGCCTGGAGGTGATGCGGGTTCTGACATAAAATGGTTGAATCTCAGTTGGTTATATAGTCCCGACGGGCATTGACGGATCCCGAAAGTTTACAAGTTTTACATATATAACAGAAAATGACGATAATGTTGTAAACTTTTTAACTTTAATAATTTCAGATAGTTAATCTTTTCTCGACATTTGCATGTGGGCTGTGTATGTGTTCGCCATCCAATCCCGATATGACATAAAGAGGACCCGCAAATGAGCAAATATAGCGAACTCGTCAAAGAACATTCTTCCCTGCTTGAGGGTAAAGGCACCGCATGGGCGGCCCTAAACCCTGAATATATCGCGCGGATGCAGCTTCAAAACCGGTTCAATACCGGCCTCGATATTGCCCGCTACACCGCCGACATTCTGCGTAAGGATATGGCCGATTATGATGCCAACAGCGCAAGCTACACGCAGTCTTTGGGGTGCTGGCACGGCTTTACCGCGCAGCAAATGATGATGGCTGTTAAACGCCACCGCAAAAGCGTCGACAAATCCTATGTTTATCTGAGCGGCTGGATGGTCGCCGCGCTGCGCTCCGAATTTGGCCCGCTGCCCGACCAGTCAATGCACGAAAAAACCTCCGTACCGGCGCTGATTGAAGAGATCTACACATTTTTGAAGCAGGCCGATGCGCGCGAATTGCGCCACTTGTTCGTCGATTTGGACGACGCACGCGCCAATGGCGGCGATGTTGATGCGGCGCTGGCGGCGATTGACAATTTCGAAACCCATGTTGTGCCGATCATCGCTGATATCGATGCCGGTTTCGGCAATGAAGAAGCAACTTATTTGCTGGCGAAGAAAATGATCGAAGCCGGTGCATGTTGTATTCAGATTGAAAATCAGGTGTCGGACGCCAAACAGTGCGGCCACCAAGACGGTAAAGTGACTGTGCCGCATGAGGACTTTTTGTCCAAAATTAACGCGGTTCGCTACGCGTTTCTTGAACTGGGCGTGGAAAATGGCGTGATTGTCGCGCGCACGGACTCGCTCGGTGCCGGTCTGACCCAGAAAATTCCGGTTTCGCAACAACCGGGTGACATGGCCGACCAGTATAACAGCTTCTTGAAAACCGAAAGCGTCGCTGACGCCACCCAAATCGCGCACGGCGAAACAACGCTGGTGCGCGATGGCGAACTCGTAAAGCCGGTGCGCCTGCCGAACGGCCTTTATGCGTTCAAAGAAGGCTCCGGCGAAGACCGTGTGGTGCTGGACTGCATCACATCTTTGCAGAACGGGGCTGATTTGCTGTGGATCGAAACCGAAAAGCCAAATGTCGCGCAAATCGCCGGCATGGTTAATCGCGTGCGCCAGGTTATTCCCGATGCCAAGCTGGTTTATAACAATTCGCCCAGCTTCAACTGGACGCTGTCGTTCCGCGAGCAGGTTTATGCCGAATGGCAGTCTGCGGGCAAAGACGTATCGGCCTATCCCGATCCGGCCAGCACACCGCGCGGCCTGATGGACGCACAATTCGATGGCAGCGAACTGGCAGCCGAGGCAGACGCGCTCGTGCAGTCGTTCCAAGCCGATGCCGCGCGCGAAGCCGGTATTTTCCATCACCTCATCACCCTGCCGACCTATCACGAAACGGCACTGGGCGTTGATATTCTGTCGGAAGGCTATTTTGGCGATCTGGGTATGCTGGCTTATGTCCGCGATATTCAGCGTCAGGAAATCCGCCGCGATCAGGCTTCGGTGAAGCACCAAGATCTGGCTGGTTCGAATATTGGTGANGATCACAAGGAATATTTCTCCGGAGANAATGCTTTGCTGGCTTCGGGTGAAGACAACACAATGAACCAGTTCTAGGTATCGTTGGTTTTTGAGCGGACCTGCGGCTTAACCGGCCGCGGGTCTGTTTTTTTTTGGAGTGTTTTATGAGCGCAACNGTTTTTGCCACCACCGATATTGCTGATGATTANGGCGATGCGGTGTATGTGCTGGCANCGAAGTTTCACAGTTTTGGCGGTGTTACGCGGTTTTGCGGGCCGGNGAANACCCTGCTGGCTTTTGAAGACAACACCAAANTGCGCGCCGCTGTCGAGGGCAAGGGCGACGGGCNGGTGCTGGTTGTCAATGGTGGCGCGTCAAAGCGCTGTGCGTTGTTTGGCGGCAATCTNGCAAAACTCGCCGCCGATAATGGCTGGGCCGGTATCATCATTAATGGCTGCGTGCGCGACACAGCCGAATTGGCCGCCGAACATGTGGGCATTAAGGCGCTGGCCGTTCACCCGCGCAAAAGCCAGAAACGCGATCTAGGCATTCACGACGTTCCGGTCAAATTTGCGGGCGTGCGTATTTATCCGGGCGATTGGGTTTATGCCGATGAAGACGGCATTATTTTGTCGCCGGTAAAGCTCGAGCTCTAGGGTTTAAAAACTTTTCTCAGCCGCCAGACGGCCCATTTGGCCGGTAATGTCGTGAAACTCGCCGACCATGGTTTCGATAATATCGGCGACAGGCTTCACCTCATCAATCAGGCCAGAGGTTTGCCCCGCCAGCCCGACGGAAGCCTCCATGTCGCCGCCAAAATACAGATCCAGAATATTTTTGAACGTATCGGGCGGCATCAGCCCATCATNGTAAATTTTGTGGGTGCGCTCAGTTTTAAGCGCGCGAATGCACGGGCTGGCTTTTTTGTTCAGCACATAAGTGCCGGTTGTCGGCGCATCGACAATGGCCGATTTATAATTGTCGTGAACCGGGCTTTCCGCCGATGACACAAACCGCGTGCCCATTTGCACGGCTTCGGCCCCCAGCGCAAAGGCCGCTGCCATGCCGCGCCCGTCACAAATGCCACCAGCGGCGATAAGCGGCACATCGACGGCGGCGCGTATTGCCTGCAATAAAACCAGCGTTGAGACTTCTTCCGGATTTTTAAACCCGCCGCCTTCACCGCCTTCAACGACCAGACCGTCAATCCCCGCCTCGACGCAGCGAATGGCGGCTTCGACCGTGGGCACGGCGTGATAAACCACAATGCCGGCCTCTTTTAGCGGGCCGATAAATTTGCTGGGACTGCCAGCCGAGGTGGTCACGAATTTAACCCCGCTGTCGCAAATGTAAGTGAGCATGGCGTCGTCTTTTAAGAACATGATCGGCAGGTTCACCCCGAACGGGGCGTCCGTCAGCTCGAACATTTTCTCAATCTCGGCCTTGCAAGTATCGGTTTCACCGGATGAGGTTTCGATAATGCCGAGCCCACCGGCGGCGCACACGGCCGAGGCTAGTTGCGAGCGCGCAATCCAGCCCATCGGTGCTTGAACGATGGGATATTTGGCGCCGGTATGCTCAAGAAAACGGTTGGTCATAAAATGCTCCTGAATGGGGATGGGGTGTTTGAGCCTGTGCTAAAGCAGCCCCCGCTGAACAAACAGAAACACACCATAGCCGGTCAAGATGCTGGCGAGTATATCCGACCATCTGATTTTCGGCGACGGTAAATCCTGCAACAGCATGCGGAGCGGCAGCAAAATCACGAAGATAAATAAAAGCTGGCCGAACTCGACGCCGAGATTGAAGCCCAAAAGACCGCTCAAAACCTGTCCCTCAGGCAGGCCGACATCGTTCAGCAATCCGGCAAACCCAAAGCCGTGAAACAGCCCAAACGCCGCCGTGATGATCGGCGCGACGGCTTGCCTGTCAACTTCCGTACGCACAGCAAAGCCGTAGCTTACGGCAAACAGCATGAAACCGGCCCAGCCCGCCAAAGGTAGCGGCGCGGTGAAGAAAATCGACAAGCCGGCAATGAAATAGATGAGGGCTGCCGCCACCAACCCGGCGCGCGGCATTAGNCCGGCGCGGGTTAAAATGCCTTCGGCGGCCAGTGCNGCGATCGAGGCGCCGATCACGGCTTCGACAATACTCGCATTGGGAGCCACCACACCCAGCGCGGAGAGTGCCAGCGTCAGGCTGTGCCCGAGCGTGAAGCCGGACACCAGAATGAGCAGACGCCGGACGCTGGTTGCCAGCAAAACAAGGCATAAAACAAATGCCAAATGGTCAATGCCGGTCGCAATGTGTTCGACCCCCAGNCGGAAATAACGTCCCAGTGCTTCGAAGAAATTTTGCCGCGGCGCGAATTTCTGCTCGGCCATCGGGTTCAGGCTGAAGGTGCGCTCATTGGTTGTGAANAAAACTTCTTGCCCTTGCATGGTTCGGCGCGGGCCAATCTGGATGCGCGCCAGATGGATGTGCGTGCGGATCATGTCGAAAAACACATTATTTGTGACCTGCAGCGCGGCGTTCTCGCTCAAGCAGCGAAACGTGGCTTGCATCCGCACATATCCGGCGCGGGCAGGGCGCGCGTCAAAAGGCTCGGAAACCGTGCACGCGGTGTTGATCTGGCGCAGTTCAAACTTGTCTTGCAGATGATTGCCCAGTGCAGAAGCGAGGTCGGTGCTGCGCGCGGTTTGCGGCAAGAACGTAATGTCGCGCGCCGCCACGGTGAAGATAACCTCAATGTCGCGCCCGTTCCAAAGCCAGTCCGAAAAACTAATGCTTTTATTATGTGCGTGGGCGGTGCCGCTCAGCAGGCAGAAGAGAACCAGAAACCGGATCATTGCGGCGCATCATCGGCCAGCGAAATGGCTGCGCGTTCCTTCAGCCAAGCGAGATAGTCGACGAGCGCGACATCGTCCGACTCGCGCTGCAGGGCGTTTAGAATTTGCGGGCGAATATCGTCAAATACCGGCGGTGTGCCGGGTTCAGCACGCACGATACGCAAGAAATGCCATCCCTCGCCATCGGCAATAGCATCGGAAATGCTGGGGCTGGGCAGTCGGCTGGCGGCTTCGGTGAGGCGCGGGCCCAGATAGTCATACATTTTTTTGCGTGGCAATAATGAGCGCGGCAGCGGCGGCAGCACAGCGTCGCCCAATTGCGCGGCTGTTTGAGTAAAATCCTGCCCTTGGCGCAACGCGTCGCGCACCTTATCGAGGCGCGCAATATCGCCCGTTGCGTCATTGCTGCGGCGGATGAACAGCCGTTCGATTTGCAGCCGCGCCGCCGGTGTGAAGCGGNCAATATTCGCCGCATAAAAGCCGCGCAATTCGTCTTCGCTAATCTCTTTTTGCGCGTTGCGCGTCATGGCGAAATCAATCACGGCGCGCGCCACGGCNTTTCGCACTGAGGCGTCGCCTTCCAAAAGCCCGATNTCGATGCCGCGCTGGACGAGCAGTTCTTCCTCAATCAGACGGTTCAGCACAAGCGCCCGGTCTTTGGCTGTTGGTGCCTTGGTTTTATCGGCGAGAAGGGCTTGCAGGGCGGTGGCATATTCGGTGCGGTCGATATGGGCGTCATTGACGCGGGCGATCGCGCCAGCTTGCGAGAGCGTGCTGCGGTCGGTCTGCGCGCTGGCAATCAGNGCGATGAGCAGACCCGCTAGCGCCCCGGCCATCAATATGCGGCGCGATAGTTTTTCTTCGCCAGTGTCTTCCATAAATCTTCCCAAACCTAGCCTGAGCCACAAAAATTAGCACTTTCTCCAAAATTGTACACAGCCAAAANCAAAATCATGCAGCCATTTACAGTATCATGGAGCCCGCACAGGAGATTCGGCACCATGTCCCAACTCAACTTCGATATTTCCGCCGCGCTCACCGCCGACACGCAAAATTCTTTTGACAAGGCGCTCGCAGCGCTGGAAGCGCCACTGGCCGAATGGCGGGAGGCGCCACTGCCGCATTTCACCCTGCCGGAAAAAACCGACGACCTGCCAGCTTTAACCGAAATGGCGGCTGACATGGTGGATGCGTTTGCCCGCGTCATTGTTTTGGGAACCGGCGGGTCAAGCCTTGGCGCGCAAGTGCTGGCGCAAATTCACGGCTGGGGCACACCGTCCGGGCAATTAAAGGGGCCGCAACTTATATTTGCCGACAATCTGGATGCCACCAGCCTGGCGCAGCTTTTGGCGCCGGAACACCTGGCAGAAACCGGCTTTCTGGTCGTGTCGAAATCGGGGGGAACGGCGGAAACCATGATGCAGTTATGCTGTGTTCTGCCAGCCTTGGAAGCGGCGCGGCTGGAGCCGGCGCGCCATATTTTTGGCATTTCCGGCACGGGCGATGTGGTTTTACGTCGGCTGGCGCATAAATATGGGCTGCGGCTTTTGGATCACGAAGCCGATATTGGCGGGCGGTTTGCGGTTTTGTCGAATGTCGGTCTATTGCCTGCGCTTTTGGCCGGATGCGACATTGAGGCGATACGTTCGGGCGCGCGCGAAAACGTCGCCGCGCTGTTTGACAATGGCGCGTCGGGGCATGCCGCCGCGCAAGGTGCCGCGCTGCAATACGCGCATATGCAGGCCGGGCGCATGGTCAGCGTGTTGATGCCCTATGCTGACCGGCTGGACCGCCTGACCTTCTGGTTTCGCCAGCTCTGGGCGGAAAGCCTCGGCAAGAGCGGGAGCGGGTCTTTGCCCGCCAATGCGCTGGGCCCCGTTGACCAGCACAGTCAGGTGCAGCTTTATCTGGATGGGCCCGATGACAAGCTGTTCACCCTAATCAGCCACGCAACATGCGGGGTTGGCCCGAAAGTGCCGGCCAGTTTTGGCGCTGATCCGGCGCTGGGCTTTATGGTCGAGCGCNCGATTGGCGACCTTGTTGATGCCGAAGCCCGCGCAACACGCGACACGCTGATCNCGCATGGCAGGCCCGTGCGCCATATGCAACTGCCCGACACGGATGAAGCCATTATCGGCGCGCTGCTGATGCATTTCATGNTGGAAACCATCATGGCGGCCGCGTTGATGGGCNTTGANGCCTTCGACCAGCCAGCGGTCGAAGACGGCAAGAAAAAGGCCATGCAATATATGCTCGATATGGCGACATGAACGGCGACATGAGGGATGACATAAGATGACTATCCGGCGTCTAGACGAAAACACCATCAACCGGATTGCCGCCGGNGAAGTGGTCGAGCGTCCGGCCAGCGCGGTGAAAGAGCTGGTTGAAAACGCCATTGATGCTGGTGCNNCGCGCATTGACGTCACGCTGGAAAATGGCGGCAAGAGCCTGATACGGGTNGAGGATGATGGGTGCGGCATGAGCCCGGTGGATTTGGCCCTGTCGCTGGAACGCCACGCCACATCGAAACTGCCCGATGGGGATGCGGGCGACAATCTTTTCCGCATCACCTCGCTGGGCTTTCGCGGCGAAGCCTTACCGTCAATTGGGGCAGTGTCGAAAATGACCATCACCACGCGCACCGCCGGTGCGTCCGAGGCCAGCACTTTAACGGTGGCGGGTGGCGTGGCGGGCGACATGGCCCCGGCGGCGGGCACGCGCGGCACGCGCATAGAGGTTCGAGACTTGTTTTATGCAACGCCAGCGCGTCTTAAATTTCTGAAATCCGAGCGCGCCGAGATGATGGCCGTCAGCGACACCCTCAAGCGCCTTGCCATGGCGCATGCCCATATCGGGTTCAGCCTGACAAGCGACGGGCGGCAGAGTTTTTCCGTGCCTGCCGAAACTGGCGATGCGGGCCAACTCAACCGGCTATCAGCCATTATGGGCCGGGCGTTTGGTGAGAACGCTGTGCCGGTGCATGCCGCGCGCGACACGCTGCGGCTCAACGGCTTTGCCGGTCTGCCCACCTTCAACCACGCCACGGCACAAAAACAATATCTCGTCGTCAATGGGCGTCCGGTGCGTGACAAATTATTGAACGGGGCGGTGCGCGGTGCGTATCAGGATTTTCTGGCTGGCAATCGCCATCCGGCACTGGCGCTGTTTATCGACATCGACCCGACCGAGCTTGACGTCAACGTACATCCGGCAAAGACGGAAGTTCGCTTCCGCGATAGCGCGTTGGTGCGCGGCATGATTGTCGGGGCATTGCGCGCCGCGCTTGCCGAGGCCGGACACCGCGCCGCAACCACCGTGGCCGACCAGACATTGTCGTCTTTCAGGCCGGGCGCATCATCGGGCAGGGGCTCAACATGGGCGCAGGCCGCCGCCGCCGGACAGGGCGACTTTGCCGNGGCACCGGCCNATTATGGCAGTCTGGCCGAAGACGCCNTCAATTGGTTAAGCACAGCCGNNNCCGCANGGGACGATGCNGCCCCGAANCCNGAGGCCAATTTGCCGNTGGGTCTGGCGCGCGCGCAATTGCACGAAACATACATTTTGGCGCAAACCCATGACGGNTTCGTGATTGTNGACCAGCANGCGGCGCATGAGCGCCTCGTTTATGAACNCATGAAGCGGCAAATCGNCGAAAANGGCATTAAGCGCCAGATTTTGNTGGTGCCGGAAATTGTCGAAATGGAGGCGCACGNCGCCGAGCGGCTCNTATCGCGCGCGGGCGAACTGGCNGAACTGGGCTTTATTATCGAGCGTTTCGGCCCCGAACAGGAGGCCCAAGCCGCCATNATGGTGCGCGAAGTGCCCGCCCTTATGTATAAGGGCGATGTGACGGGTTTGCTGAAGGATATGGCCGAGGAAATTGATGCGCTGGGGCAGGGGCTGGCTGTGAAAGAGCATCTTGAAGAGCTGTCCGGCACGCTGGCNTGCCACACGGCGGTGCGCGCNGGNCGGCGTTTGAGTGTCGAGGAAATGAACGCNNTGTTGCGCGATNTGGAAGCCACGCCGCATGCCGGACAGTGCAATCACGGGCGCCCGACTTATGTCGAATTAAAGCTCGCCGATATCGAACGCCTTTTCGGGCGGCGCTAAAACTCAAGNATAAAAAAAGGNCGCCCNCACCAGCGGACGCNCTCTTATNACGAAACTTTCNGCCTAGCTGCGCGGAACGTCGAGGGTTTTCAATTCGCCTTCGCTGGCTTGCGTCAGNTCTTGATATTTCTTCATTTCCAAACGCGCGATGGTGCGGTTGTGCACTTCATCGGGGCCGTCGGCCAGGCGCAGTGTGCGGATACCGGCATACATTTTGGCAAGACCGAAATCCTTGGTCACGCCGCCGCCGCCATGGGCTTGAATGGCATCATCAATGATCTGCAGGGCAATGCGCGGACCGGCAACTTTGATTTGNGCGATNTCGCTTTTGGCNACCTTATTGCCGACCGTATCCATCATATAAGCCGCTTTCATGGTCAAAAGGCGCGTCATTTCGATGTTGGTNCGGGCTTCGGCAATGCGCTGTTCCCAAANACTGTGGTCNGCAATGCGTTTGCCAAAGGCNGTGCGGGTCAGCAGGCGCGTGCACATTTTTTCAAGNGCGCGTTCAGCCACGCCGATTGTCCGCATGCAGTGGTGGATGCGGCCAGGGCCAAGCCGCCCTTGCGCGATTTCAAAGCCGCGGCCTTCGCCGAGCAGCAGGTTTTCAGCCGGNACGCGCACATCTTTCAAAACAACTTCGGCGTGCCCGTGCGGGGCATCGTCAAAGCCGAAAACGGGNAGCATACGCACAACTTCTATGCCGGGGGCATCCAATGGCACCANAACTTGCGATTGCTGTTGATGCAACGGGGCTTCGGGATTGGTTTTGCCCATCACAATCGAGATCGAGCAGCGCGGATCACCGACACCNGATGACCACCATTTNCGGCCATTAATGACGTAGTCGTCGCCGTCGCGCTCAATNCGGGTTTCGATATTGGTCGCATCGGAAGACGCCACCGCCGGTTCGGTCATCAAAAAGGCGGAGCGNATTTTGCCTTCCAGCAGCGGCTCCATATATTCCTTTTTGTGGCGCTCATTACCATAGCGCTCCAGCACTTCCATATTGCCTGTGTCGGGAGCTGAACAGTTGAACACTTCAGCGGCAAAGCCCACGCGTCCCATAATTTCGCACAANGGCGCATATTCGACATTGGACAGCCCNAAGCCNCGTTCGCTTTCGGGGAGAAACAAATTCCACAGACCTTNGGCTTTGGCTTTTTCCTTCAGGTCNTCNAGCACGGCNGGCACCTGCCAGCGGTNTTCACCAAACGCTTCCATCTGTTCNGCATAGACAGACTCGGCCGGGTAAATATGNGCGTCCATAAACGCTTCAACCCGTGCAATCAGTTCTTTGGTTTTGTCATTATGTTCGAAATTCATGGATGTCTCCCCTTCATTGNANTTGANTTAAGCAGAGGCGGCGCGGGGTTGGCTATCAAAAAAACTGTTCATATCGCCGCAGGGCAAAAAAATCTTTCAGCAACCGCGCCGCTGCCTTTTCCTGAATGCCGCCGTAAACTTCTGGCTTATGGTGACAAGTTGGTTGGTCGAAAAACGCCACGCCATTATCCACCGCGCCTGCCTTGCGGTCGCTGGCACCGTAATAAAGCCGCCTTATGCGCGCATGCGAGATTGCACCGGCACACATGGTGCAAGGTTCCAGCGTCACATAGAGATCGCAATCGGGCAGGCGGTCAGTGCCAAGCGTCGCGCAGGCCGCGCGCAGGGCCAGAATCTCGGCATGCGCCGTCGGGTCATTGGTGCGCCGCATGGCATTGCCGGTGCGCGCCAGCACGCTACCGTCTGCGGCCACAATAACCGCGCCAACGGGAACCTCGTCCGCTTGGGCGGCGGCCTCGGCTTCGGCCAGCGCCATAGCCATATAATCGGGTGCACTCATACGCGCACACTAGCATGGTGGCCCCAACGCGTGCTACAGGGGAACCCATGGGGCAAACACCTAAAACCAACGCGGCCAATAACAGGTCAGGCAATAACAGGTCAGGCAATAACAGGTCAGGCAATAACAGGGCAGGCGAAAATCGCGCTTCGGAAAAATCGGCATTTGCCGGAGAGCGCATCGCCAAAGTGCTGGCGCGTGCTGGGGTTTGTTCGCGCCGCGATGCCGAAAAGCTCATTNNCGAGGGTCGCGTAACGGTTGATGGCAGGCGGCTCGACACGCCGGCTTTCAANGTNACGCCGCAGCAGAAAATCAGTGTCGANGGCAAGCTGTTGGGGGACCCCGACCCGCCGCGTCTGTGGCGCTTTCATAAANCAACCGGACTTGTCACCACCACGCGCGACCCCGAAGGTCGCCCCACCGTNTTTCAAAAATTGCCGCCCAATTTGCCGCGCCTCAATGCGGTCGGTCGGCTTGATATCAACACGGAGGGGCTGTTGCTGATGACCAATGATGGCGGTCTGAAGCGGTTTCTCGAACTGCCAAGCACGGGCTGGTTGCGCCGCTATCGGGTGCGGGCGTTTGGCACGGCAGACCCGGCGCGTCTGGCAGATTTGAAAAATGGTATCGAAATTGACGGNGTGCGCTATCGCAGTATTGATGCCGAACTGGAACGCAAGCAGGGCGGCAATGTGTGGATGACCNTGGCGCTGCGCGAAGGCAAAAACCGCGAGATTAAGCGCGTGCTTGAGCATCTGGATTTGAAGGTNAACCGGCTTATCCGCTTGTCTTTCGGGCCGTTCCAGCTGGGCAATCTTGAAGCCGGACAGNNCGAAGAAGTGCCGCGCCGCGTGTTGCGCCANCAATTAGGGCGTGAATGGCACAAGCTGGTCGGCGACGAGGTTGCGCCTGACAGTGATCGTTCCGATGCGTATCGTCGGCGGTGACTTTGGCGGCACGCCGCTGAGCGCGCCCAAGGGTCGAACCACACGCCCCACCGGAGAGCGCACGCGCGAAGCACTGTTTTCAATTTTAGCGGCGCAAGCCGATTTATCGCTTGTTGGCGCGCGTGTGCTGGATCTTTTTGCCGGTACAGGCGCGTTGGGGCTGGAGGCGCTTTCGCGCGGGGGCGATTTTTGCCTGTTTGTGGAAAATGACATGCGCGTGCGCGCCACCTTGCGCGATAATTGCGACACCTGCGGTGTGCTGGGGCGCACGAAAATTTATCGCCGCGATGCCACGCGGCTTGGCCCCCGCGTGGCAAGTGCTGGCCCTGCGTTCAATCTGGTTTTTGCCGACCCTCCTTACGCCAAACAATTGGCCGAGGCTGCGCTGGGCGCACTGGCGGGCGGCGACTGGCTGGCACATCAGGCCACAATCGTGGTTGAGGAAGACCGGCGCGCGGGCTTTGAGGCCCCTGCTGGTTTCAGCGAAACGCAGCGGCGCAGCTATGGCGACACCGAGCTTGTTTTCCTGAAATTTGCNGGGGGTTAGGCTTACGCTCAGCCGACCGCGCCGGCTTTTTGGGCATAAAACCAACCGACATCGGAAAGCGGCTTAACGCGGTTTTCCATCAGCGCGGCATGTTCGTTGGACGCCGTGCCATCGCGCACGCGGCCCACAATACCTTGCAAAATACCGGCCAGCCGGAACATGTTATAGGCAATGTAGAAATCCATATTCTCAATGCTGTCGCGTCCGGTATGCTCGCAATAAAGGCGGGTATATTCGGTGGCATCGGGAATGTTGAGCGCGTCGAAATCGGCCCCTTCCAGCGTCTGGGTCGAGGCACCATCAGACGGCATAAACCATTGCATCAGATGATAGGTGAAATCGCCAAGCGGATGGCCGAGCGTCGATAATTCCCAATCGAGAACCGCGAGCACTTCGGGCTTGTCGGCGTGCAGCACCATATTATCCAGCCGGAAATCGCCATGTACAATCGAATTGGCATCATCATCGGGAATATTGTTGGGCAACCAGTCGATCAGCTTGTTCATCGTGCCGATGGTCTGGGTTTCAGACATTTGATACTGCTTCGTCCAGCGCGAAATCTGGCGGGAAAAATAATTTCCCGGCTTGCCAAAATCGCCCAGCCCGATCGCCTCGTAATCGGCATTGTGCAATTTTGCCAGCGTCGAAATTTTCGCCTCGAAAATGGCGCGGCGTCCTTCGCGCGGAATATCCGGCAGGCGCGGGTCCCACAAAATGCGGCCCTCGACCATGTCCATAACGTAAAAAATAGTGCCGACCACGCTTTCGTCTTCGCACAAACAATAAGTGCGCGGCACGGGAAAGCCGATTTTGCCCAGCGCGGTGATAACCTTATATTCGCGGTCGACCGCATGGGCGGATGGCAAAAGCTTGCCGGGGGGTTTGCGGCGCATGACGTATTTTTTCGTGGGCGTGACAAGCTGATAGGTGGGGTTGGACTGACCGCCCTTAAACTGGCGCACTTCCATCGGGCCTTCAAAGCCCTCGACATGCGCGGCGATGTAGGCCTCCAGTTTTTTCTCGTCAAATTTGTGGCTGTCGGCGACATCCTTGGTTCCGCCGTAGCGTTCAACACCTTCGTCCTGCATTATTTTCCCCTCTGATTTTCTTCGCGCTCAATCTCGCGCCAGCCTATGTCTTTGCGGCAGAAGCCTTCGGGCCAGTCTATCCTTTCGCACCCAGCATAAGCCCTTGCCTGCGCCTGTGCCACTGTTTTGCCGCGCGCGGTGACGTTTAGCACGCGGCCCCCTTGCGCTGTGAGTGTGCCGTCGCCCGCGCTTTTCGTGCCCGCGTGAAACACGACCATTTCGTCGCTTTCGTCCACCGCATCCAGCGAAATCCGCGTGCCCTTGTCATAGCTGCCGGGATAGCCTTGCGCTGCCATTACGACCGTCAGGGCCGGGTCTTGCGACCAATTTAGGTCAATGCCTGACAAATCCCCTTGGGCAGAGGCCATCAGCGCTGGCACCAAATCGGTTTCCAGACGCAGCATCAAAACTTGGGCTTCGGGGTCGCCAAAGCGACAATTATATTCCACCAGCTTGGGGCCTTCCGGCGTCAGCATCAGGCCAGCATATAACACCCCGCGATAGGGCGTGCCGCGCGCGGCCATGGTGTCCAGCGTCGGGCGGATGATTGTGTCCATGGTCTGCGCGACAAGCGCGGGCGTCATAATGGAGGCGGGCGAATAGGCGCCCATGCCGCCGGTGTTTGGCCCGGTGTCGGCGTCGCCAACGCGCTTATGGTCTTGCGCGGTTGCCAGCGGCAGGGCATGGCGGCCATCGCACAGCACGAAGAAGCTGGCTTCCTCGCCGGTCATAAATTCTTCAATGACCAATTCGGCACCGGCCGCGCCAAACGCGCCGTCAAAAATATGATCGATCGCGTCATGGGCGGCATCCATCGTGTCGCAAATGATGACCCCTTTGCCAGCGGCCAGCCCGTCGGCCTTGATGACGATTGGCAGGTCTTGTTTGGCAAGATAGTCATGCGCTGGTGCGGGTGCTGTGAAGCGGCCATAGGCGGCGGTCGGAATGTTTGCCTCGGCGCATAAATCTTTGGTGAAGCCTTTTGAACCCTCAAGTTGCGCGGCGGCCCCGCTGGGGCCAAAGGCGGCAATATCATGGGCCTGCAATGTGTCGGCCAGCCCGTCCACCAGTGGTGCTTCGGGGCCTATCACGACCAGCGCGATGGTGTTTTCGCGGCAAAAGGCGATAACAGCGTCATGGTCTTTTTCATCAAGTTTCACATTTTCGGCAATCGCCGCCGTGCCGCCATTGCCCGGCGCACAAAATAGCCGAGCGCAAAGCGGGCTATCGGCAATTTTCCAGCACAGCGCGTGTTCGCGCCCGCCGCTGCCCAGAACAAGTATGTTGAATTTGGTTTCAGTCATATAATTGTCGTTATAAGAAGGTGCTTGCGTCCGGTGAAGCCTTCTCTCACCGGTGAAACCTTCTATCATAAGGCAAGTTGTAAAGGCAAAGACGCATGGAAGAGTTTGAGACGAATCTTGTTGAGTTTTCGGTCAGCGAGCTGTCGGGGGCCATCAAACGCCAGATTGAGGACAGTTTCGGGCGCGTGCGCGTGCGTGGCGAATTGGGTCGGGTGTCGCGGCCAGCCTCAGGGCATGTGTATTTTGATGTGAAAGACGACAAGGCCGTTCTGTCTTCGGTTGCGTGGAAAGCCGTCGCGCAAAAAATGAGCGTCCAGCCCGAACAGGGGCTCGAAGTCATTTTGACCGGTCGGTTGACGACATTTGCCGGCCAGTCGCGCTATCAGCTTGTGGTCGATACGCTGGAGCCAGCTGGCGAAGGCGCGCTGATGGCGCTGTTGGAAGCGCGGCGCAAACAGCTTGCCGCCGAAGGGGTTTTTGATGCGGCAAACAAGCAGGAACTCCCATTTCTGCCCGCGTGCATCGGCGTGATAACCAGCCCCAGCGGTGCGGTGATACGCGATATTTTGCACCGCGTCTCAGACCGGTTCCCCTGTCATGTGTTGGTCTGGCCGGTGCGCGTTCAGGGTGAAACTTGCGCCGAAGAAGTGGCGCGCGCCATTGCCGGGTTCAATGCTTTGCCAGCCGACGGGCCGGTAACGTGCCCGGATGTTCTGATTGTCGCGCGCGGGGGCGGCAGCCTTGAGGATTTATGGCCGTTCAATGAAGAAATTGTCGCGCGCACGGCAGCCCAATCCGACATTCCGCTGATCTCGGCTGTCGGGCATGAGACAGACACCACGCTGATCGATTATGCCGCCGACCGTCGCGCGCCCACGCCTACGGCCGCGGCTGAGATGGCGGTTCCGGTGCGCGGCGACCTGCAGGCCGGCCTTGCCGATTTGCAAGGGCGGCAATTGCGCGCCCAAACCCGCCGGTTCGAACAATTGAGCGCGCATGTAACGGGGCTGGCGCGCGGGCTGCCGCGGCTGGAAGAGTTGCTGGCCCTGCCACGCCAACTTTTGGACAATGCGGGCCAAAGGCTGGGCGCGGGCCTGTCGGTCAATGTCGGCGTGCACCGCACGCGGGCGGCGCGCATTGGNGCGCGNTTGACGCCGGCTATTCTGGTTCAGCGCACGGCGTTTTTGCGCCAAAGCTTGANCNATCTTGACCGGCGGNGTCACGCGCGCATGGNCGAAACAATGCGCGCGGCGCACCAATGTGTGTCGGCGCTTAGTCGCCAGCTCAATCTGCTCAGCCATGAATCTGTTTTGCAGCGCGGCTTTGCGCTCGTTACCAATGCGAGCGGCAANGCAGTGCGCCGCCCCNACGATGCGCCGACCGGCAGCGATGTGCGTATTTTGCTCGCCGGTGGAAAAAACCTCGCCGCGCAGATTACCGGNGGCGAAACGGCAAAACCCGCTACNACAAACCCGAAAACAGCGAAACCAAAACCACGCCGCAAAGCGCCGCCCGACGATGACGCGCAAGGCGAATTGCTGTAAGTTTTCGNCATCAACAAGGAGATGCACCATGGGTGGCGGTGAAGCCGAATTGCGATATCTGGACGGTGATTTCGAGATCCTTAAACCGGGCACCCATGTGCTGTGCGCGGTGACCGGACAAGCGATCGCCTTGGAAGATTTGCGCTATTGGAGCGTGGCGCGGCAGGAAGCTTACGTTAATGCGGNGGCNTCTTTGCAGGCCGAGGATGGCAAAGGCGCCTGATGGGTAAGCGCGCGCTTTTAGTTTGTCTGGTNTCNTTTTTCACTGTGNTGGGCGCTTTTTCNCANNATGCCGCGGCACAAATGCTTGGCGAAAGAGGGGTNTTTCCCGAAAAATTCGTAAAATCCATGCGCGGCACGCTGACCCAAGGCGGGCTGGTGATAGTGACCCTGCAACCGGATGCGCGCGCGCTTTATGACGGGCGCACCTTGGCGCAATATAAAGACCAGATTGTGCTGGGCTTCGGGCGCGATGCGCCCGTCAATCAAAGCGTGCTTTTCACCCGTGGGGAAACCGCCCGCGCGGTTGATTTCAAACTCGCGCCGCGCGCATATGTCGAGCAGCGCATTGACGGGCTGCCACCGGCTTTCGTGACGCCGCCTGCCGAGGCGCTGGCGAAAATAAAACGCGAAGCCGCCAGCAAACGCAAAGCGCGCGGCGAACTCACCCTGCGAGGCGGGTTTGCCGAGGCGTTTATCTGGCCGGTGGCCGGACGCATCACCGGCGTTTACGGGTCGCGGCGTTTTTACAATGGCGAGCCGCGCCGCCCGCATTACGGCATTGATATTGCCGCGCCTGCGGGCACGCCCATCAAAGCACCGGCCATGGGCCGTGTCACTTTGGCGTCGCCGGATATGTATTTTGAAGGCGGTCTGATTTTTCTCGACCATGGTCTGGGCGTCACTTCCGTTTTTATGCATCTTGAAACGCTGGCGGTTAAGGTTGGCGATGAGGTGGCCCAGGGTGATATTATCGGCACGGTCGGCTCGACCGGTCGCTCGACCGGCCCGCATCTTGACTGGCGCATGTATTGGGCCGACCAGCGCATTGATCCGGCGCTGCTTGCGCCGCCGCGCTAGTGGGGTAGCTGGTCGAGTTTTGACAAAATATCGGCGCGCAGACCGTCGGCATCGGCCAGTTTCAGTTTCACGCGCAGGCAGTCCGAGGCTCTAGCAAGCGCGGCCAATTGCGAGCCCGCCTCCGGCCTTCGTAAGCGCACAAGGTCTTTTTCGGTTGTTATTAAAGCGGCGTCGAGCGCTTGGGCTTCGCTCAACAACCGCGCCGCATCGTTTTCACTGAACATGTTATGGTCGGCGAAAGAAATTTCGCCCGCCAATTCAAAATTGCAGGCCCGCAACGTGTCGAAAAACTTGTCCGGTCGGCCAATGCCGCAATAGGCCAGCACGCGCTTTGGTTCAGGCGCAACGGGCACGAGTTCGCCGGTGAAAACGCGCGTGGTTTGCAGGCCCAGTTGCGCGGCGATGGCGGCTCGGTTTTGCTCGGAAACTGTGCCGACAAGCAGTACCGCATCAATGCGCGGTGCGCTTGCGGCAAGCGGCTGGCGTAAAGGGCCGGCGGGCAGCAACAGGGCGTTACCGAAGCCGGTGGCGCCATCCACGACGATAAGATTATAATTGTGCGCGAGGGTCGGGTTTTGAAACCCGTCATCTTTGATGGCGATTTGCGCGCCATCCGACACGCCAGCGCGCAAGGCTTGGCGTCGGTCGCGGGCAATATAGACGGGCAACTCATCGGCCAGCATGAGCGGTTCATCGCCCGTCTCAAGGGCGCTATGGCGGGTCGGGTCGACGCGAAGCGGGCCGGTATTTTGCCCGCCAAACCCGCGCGACAACACAACTGGCTGATGGCCTGCGCCGCGCAGCAACTCGGCCAGCGCGCGAACCGTCGGGGTTTTACCGGCCCCGCCGACGGTCAGATTGCCGACGCAAATTACCGGAATTTCAGGTTTTTCAGGCGTGGTCAGTCGCCGCCGCAATGCTTCCACCGCGCCATAGACCAGCGCTAGCGGCATCAGGCCAACCGCCCGCGCCCCAATCGGGGCATACCAAAACGCCGGGCTACGCATGCGACCCCGCCAGTAATTCGTTCAGCACGGCCAGCGTGCGGGCCCGCGCCCCGCCTTGGCGCGCATCGCAAGCGCGCGCGTTTTCGGCCAGGGTTTGAGATTTTGCGGGCGCGCGCAGCAACCCATCGAGCGCGTCGACCAGTTCGCGCGCATCGCTCACGCGCACAACGCCGTCATCCGCGGCCAGCATGTCATACACGGCGCTGAAATTGCCGACATGGGGGCCCGATAAAATCGCATTATCAAGACGCGCGGCTTCCAGTGGATTTTGACCACCATGGCGCACCAGCGACCCGCCCATAAATACGAGGCCTCCCAGCCGGAAATACAGGCCCATTTCGCCCAAAGTGTCGCCTATGTAAAATGCATCGCGCTCAGAAGGCAGTGTGCCCGCACTGCGGCGCGGCGGGGTTTCGCCCTTGCTTGCCAGCAATTCGGCAATTTCCGGCCCGCGTTCAGGGTGGCGCGGCACGAGGATGCATAAGAGATCGGGATGCATGGCGCGCAAAGCTTCGTGGCACGCGCCAATCATGGCCTCTTCGCCCGGATGCGTGCTTGCGGCGACCCAGACAGGCCGGTTTTGCAGCGCGGCCTGCATCTGGGCAAGGGCAGACGCATCGGCTTCCAGAGGCGGTGCGTCGAGTTTTAGGTTTCCCGCCGACATAATATCTTGCAGCCCTAATTCCTGCCAGCGTTGCGCGGTGATGTCGTCTTGCGCCAGCAGCCGGTCAAAACAGCCGAACAGCGCACGCGCCGAATTTTTTGCCCGCCGCCAAAATTTGAACGATTTTTCCGAAAGCCGCCCATTAACCAACACGGCCGGAATATTGCGCCGGCGCATTTCGAGCAGCAGGTTCGGCCATAATTCGCTTTCGACAAATAGCGCAAGTTGTGGCGACCAATGGTCGAAAAAGCGTTTCACCCAACGCGCTCGGTCGAGCGGCAAATATTGATGCGTCAGCCGGTCGATATGCGGAAATCCCGTGCGCGTTAACTGACCAACCAGCGTGGCCGACGTGCGCGTTCCCGTTGTCATGAGAATATGTGTGTCCGGTTGCGTGGCCATAAAATCAGCCAGCAGGGGCAATACCGAGCGCGTCTCGCCGACGGACGCCGCATGCACCCAGACGAGATTTCCCGCCGGTCGCGGCGCCATGTTGCTGGCTTTGCGCTCACCGATGCGCGCTGGGTCTTCGCGTCCGGCCTTGGCGCGGCGGTGCAGCAAGAGCGGCAAAAACCCGCCAGCAAGCCTAGCGCCGACCTGATAGGCCCGCACCGCCAGCATCAGTTTTCGCTTTCCTGAAATTGTGTCCGGTAAAGCTCGGCATAGAGCCCGTCGGCGGCCAGCAGGTTATTATGCGTGCCGGTTTCGCGCAAGCGCCCGTGTTCGAGAACATAAATCCGGTCGGCATGCATCACGGTCGACAAGCGGTGCGCGATGATGAGGGCGGTGCGGCCTTCAAGAAGTTTTTCCAGTGCTTTTTGCACTTGCGCTTCGGAAACCGTGTCGAGCGCGGAGGTGGCCTCATCAAGCAGCAAAATCGGGGCGTCTTTCAAAATGGCGCGGGCGATGGCAAGGCGTTGCTTTTGACCCCCCGACAGCCTTATGCCGCCTTCGCCGACAGGGGTGTCGTAGCCCTGCGGCAGCGCACAGATAAACTCATGGGCCGCCGCGCTGCGGGCGGCGCGTTCGATGTCGGCTTGGCTGGCGTCGACATTGCCGAAGGCGATGTTTTTGGCAATCGTGTCGTCGAACAAAAATGGCTCTTGTGTCACCAGCGCGGTCGCGGCGCGCAAGCTGTCGAGCGACACATCGCGGATATTCTGGTCGTCAATCGTGATGCGGCCCGTGTCAATGTCGAAGAAACGCAATGTCAAATTCAGCAGGGTCGACTTACCCGACCCAGACGCACCAACCAGCGCCACGGTCTGTCCGGCAGGCACTTCCAGCGAAATGGCGTCCAGTGCCGGTGTGTCGCGGCCAGCATATCCGAAGGTGACATTTTCGAAACTGATTGCTCCGTGTTTGATGTCGAGGCTCGGCGCGTCAGCCACATCGATAATCTCGTCCGTGGCGTCCAGAACCGTAAAAATACGCTCCCCCGCCGAGACGCCTTCTTGCAAAACGGTTTGCAAATTGGCGACCGCCCGCAAGGGCTGATAGGCCATCAGCAACGCCGAGATAAAGCCCATAAACTCGCCCGCCGTCAGATTGCCTTGCGTGGACTGATAGCCGCCGTAAAAAATAATCACCCCAATGGCAATGCCAGCCAGCATCTCAATTGCCGGACTGGCCGCGGCGCGCGCGCGCACCGAGCGCATGGTGTAGCTCAAAAGCGTGTCGATGGTGGAGCCCGCGCGGGTGATCTGGTCGGCTTCCTGCCCATAAGCTTTGACGATACGCAAACCCCCAAGCGTCTCGGAAATCAGGGTGGAAAGCCCGCCAATTTCTTCCAGCCCCTGCCGCGAGGCCTTGCGCGTGACACGGCCCAGCCGACGCATGAACACAACGCCCAGCGGAATAACAATCATGGTGTAGATGAGCGCCATCTGCACATTCATCACATACATAAAAATCGTCAGCGCCACGACGGTCAGTAAATGCCGCACAATATTAATGATGGTGGTGTTCACCGTGTCGCGCAGTCGCGTGGCGTCATTCATGAAAAGGGAAATATATTCGCCCGAATGCTGCTGCGTGACGCGCGCCAGATCTCCGCGTACCAAATGCGCGAATAAATCGCGTTGCAGGTTGGAGGTCGTGCGCTGGCCGACAAACCCCATAATCACATTGGAGCCATAGGTCGCCGCCCCTCTGGTGATGGAGATGGCGACCACGCCGATGGGGATGAGCAGCAGCATGGTGGTGTTTTGGTCGCCAAATACTTTATCAATGGCCTGTTGAATGAACCATGGCAGGGCGCTGGTGGTGCCCGCCACCACCACATTTGCCAACACGCCAAGGCCCAGCAGCCAGAGATAGGGACGTAAGTAGCTACGCAACATGCGCTCGATAAGCGCATAGGAGCGCGACTTGCGCTGCCGGTAGGTGTCGATGATATGCTGAAGCGGTTCCATTTTTTAAAGCCCGGCCAGCGTCATGCCCTCAACCAGAACAGTGGGGGCGTTCACGCCGCGCCGGAACGACAGATCATCGGCGGGCGTCATATGCCGGAACATGTCTTTCAGATTGCCAGCAATCGTAACCTCGCTGACAGCATAAGTCAGTTCGCCATTTTCGATCCGAAAACCGGAAGCGCCGCGGCTATAGTCGCCCGTGGCACCATTAACGCCCATGCCGATCAGTTCGGTCACGAAAAAGCCTTCGCCGACATCGCGCAAAATGCTGGCAACGGCTTGCGTGCCTGCGGCCAGATATAAATTAGTGGCCGANGGCGAAGGCGGGCCGCCAACGCCGCGCGCGGCGCGGGCATTGCTTTCAAGNTCCAACTGGCGCGCCGTGGTGCTATCGAGCAGCCAGCTTTGCAGNACGCCNTCTTGCACGAGATTGAGCGTTTCGGGCGANAGCCCTTCGCCGTCAAACGCGGCTGANCGCAGCCCGCGCGTGCGGTGCGGCTCATCAATGACGCTAAGCCCTGCNGTCATAATCTGCGTGTCCATGGCATCGCGCAAAAACGACGTACCGCGNGCAATCGCGCTTCCCGAAATGGCAGCGGANANATGCCCCAGCAGAGATGCTGAAACGCGCGTGTCATAAACGATCGGCATTTTCATGCTTTCAAGCTTGCGCGGGTTGAGGCGCGCCAGCGTGCGCTCGCCCGCGCGCGTGCCGATGGTTTCGGGTGTATCAAGGTCTTCCAAATGCCGCGCGCTGTGGCTGGCATAATCGCGCTCCATATTATCGCCCGTGCCAGCGACCACACTGCAACTTAGCGAAAAACTGGTGCTGGAATAGCTGCCCGCAAAACCATGGCTGGTCACGAGCGCCGTGGTGCCGCGCCCCCATGCGGCGCCGGCCCCTTCCGAATTTGTGATGCCTGCCATGGCGCGCGCCGTGTCTTCGGTTTCTTGCGCCATAGTTTGCAGCTCGGCGGCGCTTGGCTCATGGTCGTCGGCGAGATCAAGCGCTGGAAAGTCTTTTGCCAGCCGGTCGGCGGGCGCAAGGCCGCAATAGCGGTCGGCTGGTGTTGCTTTTGCCATTTCGACGGCGCGCTCGGCGAGACGTTGCAGGGCTTCGGCGTCTACCGCCGTGCCCGATACAAAAGCCTGTTGCTGGCCGATAATGGCGCGCAAGCCCAGATCGCGGCTTTCCGAGCGTTCGGTATCTTCAAGCTGACCCAAGCGGCAGGAGACATTGAGCGAGGCACTTTCGCCCACCACCGCATCGGCGCTGTCGGCACCGAGAGACAGCGCTAAATCAATAATTTTTTGTGCCAGATCAAGATTGCGGTCGGACATGCAAACTCCTTACGAACGCGCGCGGGCGACAGTTCACGATGCGTTGGAGGTGAAACCCTCGGTGAAATTTCCGGCAACGCGCCGGCGCGCATTATGCGCCAGATCGCCGGGCTTATCTTCGTCATCGCGCCGCGCACAGGCTTTACGCAAAACGCTGAGATATCCAGGTGCCGTTTCCATGCGCGCGCTAAACCCGCGGGCCTGCAAGGCTTTTTGCGTTGCTGGCAGTTGCCAGCACGGAACATACATCAGCAGATGATGTTCGACATGATAATTGACCCAATAGGGCGCGAGGAAAATACGCGCCAGAAAACCAGCTTTGGTCGTGCGCGCATTGCGGAACGGGTCATCATTATCGGGCACAAGGGCATGCTCGGCAATATTGCGAATGCGCGTGATTGCCATGTGATAGGTGAAAAACGGCAGCAGCCAGAACATCAGATAAAAGCTCCAGTGAAACACCACCGTACAGCCCACAAAAATTATCAGATTGGCGACCATGGCCGGGCCCAGACGTTGCCAGAAATAAACCCCGCGCTCTTGCGGCGACAGGTCTTTATCGCCCCATGCACTCACAAATTGCGCTTTGCGCTGCTGGTAGGCGGTCTGTCCGGTCAGGTCGCGGATCATTTTTCGCACGAAGCTTTTGCGCGTGATCGGAAACGGTGCCGACAAGACAAGGTCGGGGTCGTCTTCTTGTTGCGTCCGCATGTGGTGTTGCAAATGATACCGGCGATAAGCGTCCGTGCGCGCCAGCAACGGATAGGCACAGAAAAAGTCGCTGAGTATTTCGTTAAATTTGCGATGCGGGCTCAGCGCGTTATGCGCGGCGTCATGCATCAAAATAGCCAGCCCCAATTGGCGCGCGCCGATAATCATGACGGCCAGCACAAATGTCAGCGGGTTTGGAAAGAAATAAAACAGCGCCATGGCGCTGCCGATAATGGCCCATGCGTGAAAGACCAGCGACACGCCCATCAGTGATGAACGCTGACGCAGCGCAATGAGGGTTTCGCGGTCCAATAAGTCAGCCGCGTGCACGCGCAATACCGGCGTTTGGGCCATGTTTGCTCCTTTGTTACCTCTAACATAGGTTAATTCGTGGCTGTTTTCACCCCTTAACGGGATTTGCGATTTCCGCGCGCGGTCGCCAAACCCGCTTGCGGGTCAAAAAATGCCCAGAATATAAGCGCCTGCAATGACAAAACCGGCATCGCGATTGCTCTTGAAAATCCGCAAGCAACGCGCAGGGTCGTCAATATCAAGCTGATAGACCTGCATTGCCAACTGCCAGCCCGCAATTGCCANCCCCGCCCAGAACAACACGCCGACCCCGCCCCAGACACCGGCCAAGCCAAGACAGGCGAGCGATACGGCGTAGAAAAACAAAACCGCAGGGCGTGTGTTGGTGCCCAGTTTCAGGGCGCTGCTTTTGACGCCGACCAGCGCGTCATCTTCGCGGTCTTGATGGGCGTAGATTGTGTCATAGCCCAANGTCCAGAAAATGCCTGCGGCATACAAAGCAAGCGCGGGCAGGTCTAGCTGTCCGGCAAGGCTTGTATAGCCAACCAGCGCNCCCCAGTTGAAAGCAAGCCCCAGAAACAATTGCGGCCAATAGGTGATGCGCTTCATAAACGGATAAATCGCTACCGGCACCAGCGATAAAAGCCCGATGATAATAGTCGTGACATTAAATTGCAGCAGCACGACCAGCCCGATGAGGGCTTGCGCCAGCAAAAATGCCCAAGCCTGAATGAGCGAAACGCGTCCCGACGGCAAGGGGCGTCCGGCTGTGCGCGCAACTTGGCCGTCAATATGGCGGTCGGCAATGTCATTAAAAGTGCATCCGGCACCGCGCATCACGAAGGCACCCAGCAAAAACAGGCCGATGAGACCGGGCGGCGGATAAATGTTTTGTGGTGCCGCGGCCAGCGCCAGCCCCCACAGGCACGGCCAGAAAAGCAACCAGCCGCCAATCGGTCGGTCGAGCCGCGCCAGCTCAGCATAGGGTCGCAAACGCGCCGGCACAAAACGCGCCACCCAATTATCGGCGGCGGCGTCTGCGGGGCGATCCGTTTGCGGTGGTGCAGGGGTCATCTCAAATTTCCGTTTGTCTGATTGGCCGATTATATCGCGCGCCGCTATAATAATGTGGTACGGGATAAACGCATGACACGCGAAACCAAATCCGTTCAGCGCCTGTTTGTAGACCAGCCGCTTGCGGCAGACAAGACGTTCACCCTCACCGGCAATCCGGCGCATTATCTTCGCAATGTCCTGCGCGTCGGTGTCGATGATGGTGTGCTGGTTTTCAATGGTCACGACGGCGAGTGGCACGCGCAAATCACCGCCCTCGACAAGCGCACGGTTACGCTGGTGACAGCACANCAAACACGACCGCAAACAACCCCCGAAACCCGCCAAGCCGATATCTGGTTGCTGGTCGCGCCCGTCAAGCGCGCGCGCCTCGACTATCTGGCGCAAAAAGCTACCGAAATGGGCGTCACGCGCCTTGTTCCGGTCATCACGCAGCGCACGCAAGGCGGCACGGTCAATCTTGACCGCCTGCGGGCCAATGCCCAAGAAGCCGCCGAGCAATGCGGGATTTTGCAGGTGCCCGACATCATGGCCCCTATCCGACTGGACGATGCGCTGCAANATTGGGATGGTNNGCGCACGCTTTTGTTTTGCGACGAGACGGCGNAAGCAGNCATGGGTGTTTCCGAATTGGCCGNAAAGCTCCGCCCGCCGCTGGCGGTGTTGATCGGNCCCGAAGGCGGCTTNACAAGCCAAGAGCGNGATGGGCTTCTGGCGCTAAACCAAACGGTTCAGATGAGCCTTGGCCCGCGCATNTTACGCACCGACACGGCTGTTGTNGCTGCCCTCGCGCTGGTGCAATGGCTGNCGGGTGACTGGCAGGGTGGGTGAGTGGCAAGGCNGGTCGGCGGACGCGTGCTGCCCNCGCCAAGCTGTGCGATGGGCCACGCCCTCGCTTCTTGTCGAAACCNTCAAACTTGTCTAGAAATTAANCAACACCGTCGCTGTGTCGGCGCGTGCCAAGGAGATTATATGGCTGCCGCGGACAATGANCTTGTGTATCTGGANAATGCCAACCAGCTGAAAGACTGGATGGAGGCTGGCTGCAAGCCGGTCGAGGACTGGCGCATNGGCACGGAGCATGAAAAATTNGGCTTTCGCACGAACGACCANACNCCGCTNCCCTATNCAGGGCCGGACGGTATTCAGGCCATGCTCGAAGGCCTGATGCGGTTTGGCTGGCAGGGCAAATATGAAGGNGATGTGCTNGTTGGTCTGTCGCGCGCGGGCGAGGCCGGTGGCGGCTCGGTGACGCTGGAGCCGGGCGGNCAGTTGGAGCTTTCCGGNGCGCCCTTGAAAAACATTCATCAGACATGCGCCGAGGTGAACACGCATCTGGGCGAGGTGCGCGCCGTGGCCGCCGAATTGGGNCAGTCTTATCTGGGCATTGGCTATGCGCCGAGCTGGGGTCTTGAAGANGCCCCGCAAATGCCAAAGGGTCGCTATCGTTTGATGACCGATTACATGCCGACNCGCGGCACGCGCGGGCTGGAAATGATGTATCTGACNGCAACCGTGCAGGTTAATCTCGANTATGGCTCCCCCCCCCCTAAGGGTGGAAAAAACAAAAAAAGCACCGGGACGCCACCCCCCGGGCAACCCCCCTT
>NZFC01000013.1 GCA_002689195.1 Rhodobiaceae bacterium
CGGTTGCTGCAGAAAGCCGGGGGCCCCTGGGGGGGGGCGGCGGGCGTTTGCGCGCCCGCCGACTGCCGAAAAGCCGACGCCAGCGCGCTGATTGAAGACAGCGTCACGCTGCCCGTTCAAATTAACGGCAAAAGGCGGGCAGAAATTACTGTGCCGAAATCCGCAGATCAGGCTACGATAGAGCAGCTTGCGCGCGCCGAACCACAAGTGGAGAAATTTCTCGATGGCAAACCGATCAAGAAATGCGTTGTTGTGCCGGGACGAATTGTCAATTTCGTCGTTTAAAACACCGGCCCGATTTTTGCTTGTCCCATTTTTGCTTGCGGCGTCCCTGCTGGTTTCAGGGTGCGGCTTTGAGCCGGTTTATGCCGTGCGCGATGATGCCGGCCTTCCCACATTGCTGCGTAGCATTGATTTGCCCGACACCCGCGCCGGTCGCTATCTCGCCAACCAATTGCGCGGGCGCATCGCGCCTGCCGAAACGGGCGGGCTGGCGCTTTATGTGACACTGGACGAAACACGCCGCGATGCGCTTGTTGCGACCGATGGCAACACCGAGCGCATTGATTTGACGATGACAGCCACTGTGCGCCTTGAAACAGCAGCGGCTGAAGTCGTCGAGCAGCGCCGGTTCCGCGTGTCGTCGAGCTATAACCGGACGTCGAGCGAACTCGCCAATCAGGAAACCGAAGCCAGCCTCCGCAACACAGCGCTTGATCGCATCGCTTCGGATATCCAGTTCCTGCTGGCTGATTTATCCGCCGATGCGGGCCCTGCCCAATGAAGTTGACAGCCAGCAAGGTCGATGCTTTTGTCGACGCTTTTCCGCCGAAACAAATGCCGGCGCTGGTGCTGGTTTACGGGCCGGACCAAGGCGGGGTGCGCGATATTGGACAACGCATTTGCGCGGCCTTTTTGGGCGCTGAGCCAGACCCGCTGCAGCGCGCTGACCTGAACGATACCGATGTCACGGGTGGCAGGCTTGGCGATGAAGCCGCCGCCATTCCCATGTTTGGCGATAAAAAACTGGTTTTGGTGCGCGGCGGTGGCGGACAGGTGGCGCGCGCCGCAGGCGACTATCTGGCCGCTCCGTCGCAGGCCGCGTTGGTCGTCATCGAAACCGGTGCGTTGCGCCCCTCGGCGGCATTACGCAAGCTGGTCGAAGCCCATGACGCGGCCATGGCGCTGCCCTGTTTTGAGGCCGATGCCCGCCAGCTTGCACAGCTTATGCGCGACCAGCTTGAGGCCGAAGGCTTTCGGATTGAGGCGGCCGCGTTGGAAGCAGCCGTGGCGCGCCTTGCGACAGATCGCGGCATCATGCGCCGCGAGATTGAGCGGTTGGTGCTTTATAAGGGCCCGCGCGGCAGCGCTGGCTTTTCCAGCGACACGGCATTGATCACGCTGGATGATGTCGATGCCGCGCTGGGCGACCAGTCAACCCTGACACTCGACAGCCTGATAGATGCGGTTGCCTTGGGCCGCGTGGCGGCAGCTGACCAGGCGTTGATGCGGCTAACGGCGGGCGGGCAAACCCTGCAAACAGCGCTGGGTGCCGTGCGCCGGCATTTTCAAGTTTTGCACCTTGCGACAGGCCTGATTGAAGCGGGCGCCCCGCAGGCCCAGGCGCTCTCATCGTTCCGCCCGCCGCTGCATTTCCGGCGCAAACCGCTGGTGGAAAATCAACTGAGGCTGTGGTCGCGGCGCAAAATCGAACGCGCTTTGTCATTGCTGCACAAAAGTGAGATAGACGCGCGCGCCATGCGCGCTGCGGGCACGCGCCTGCCCGAGGCTGTCGCTGGACAAATTTTATTGCGTATCGCCCGCGCCGCGCAGCGTTAATAGATGGCGTTAGGAAGAAACCTTAGGAATTCGACAATAGTCGCGCAATCACATCATCAAGCTGGGAAAGCGTTTTATAGCTGATTGTTAGCGTGCCGCTTTCATCGTCTTGGTGACGAATGTCGACCTTCAGCCCCAACCCATCGGCCAGTGTTTTTTCAACAGCGCGCGTATCGGCGTCTTTGGCGTCGGGTTTGGCGGCGCCCTTGCCGCTCGACTTTATCGCCGATTTATCATCCGACTTGCCGCCCGCCAACGCCTCGACCGCACGCACGCTCAAGCCCTCGGCAACGACGCGACGCGCCAAAGCATCGGCGTCTGGGTGGCCCAGCAGCGCGCGCGCATGGCCCATGCTGAGCGCACCCGTCACCAGCAAATCGCGCATGCCCGGCGTCGCCTGTCCAAGCCGCAGCAAATTGGCAATATGGCTGCGGCTTTTGCCAACAACTTCGGCAAGCTCGGCTTGCGTGTAGCTAAATTCATCGATAAGCCGTTGATATGCTTCGCTTTCTTCAATCGGATTAAGATCCGCGCGCTGCACATTTTCAATTATGCCAATTTCCAGCGCCTCGCGGTCTGACAGCCGCTGCACCACTACGGGCACGGCGTGAAGCTTGGCGATTTGCGCGGCGCGCCAGCGGCGTTCGCCGGCAATGATTTCAAACTGGTCGGTCTTGCCTTTGAGCGGGCGCACAACCAGCGGCTGCAAAATGCCCGACTTGCCAAAAGACTGCGCCAGCGCTTTCAGTTCATCCGCATCGAAATTGCGGCGCGGCTGGAACGCCCCCGCCTGCAACTGGTCAGTGCCCAGCATCCGCAATCCGGCACTCGCCACACCTTCGCCCGCATTTGCATTGGCCTCTGGATTGGCGCCCACAGGCGTCGCCTCACCGATTAATGCCGACAGGCCGCGCCCCAGCCCTCTTTTTCTTTCTGCTTTTTTTTCTGTCATGACACCCTCAATTTATGGCCCGCGCATCACGCGGCGGCGGCGCGCTCCCGCTCGCGCTGGATCAGTTCGGATGCCAGCCTCATATAGGCCTGACTGCCGCTGCATTTGTGATCGTATAACAGCGCCGGCTTGCCGAATGATGGCGCTTCCGAAACGCGGACATTGCGCGGAATAACGCTTTGGTAAACCAGCGAGCCGAAATGCCCGCGCACATCGGCTTCAACCTGTCCGGACAAATTATTCCGCAAATCATACATGGTCAGCACAATGCCCTGAATATCGAGCGCGGGGTTAAGGCTTTGCCGCACCTGCTCAATGGTCTGGGTCAACTGGCTGAGTCCCTCAAGCGCAAAAAATTCGCATTGCAATGGCACCAGCACGGATTGTGCGGCAACCATGGCGTTCAGCGTCAACATGTTGAGCGAGGGCGGGCAATCGATCAAAACATATTGGTAGTGCCCGCCGCCTGCCGCCTGCAAATCGGGCAGCGCCGCCAGCGCATCAGCCAGCCGGTGCATGCGGCGCGGATTATCCGCCAGCTCGACCTCGACCCCCAGCAAATCCATGCTGGCGGGCAGCAAATCGAACCCCGGCACGGCCGTGCCGCGCACCGCATCGGACAAGGTGCACTCGTCGAGCAGCACATCAAAGCTGGTAGTGGCGCGGTCGTTCTGGCTGACGCCGAGCCCGGTGCTTGCATTGCCTTGCGGGTCAAGATCGATCAGCAAACCCTTCTCGCCAATGGCGGCCAGCGCCGTGCCTAGATTAATCGCTGTCGTGGTTTTGCCAACGCCGCCTTTTTGATTGGCGAGACACAAAATACGCGGTGATGCTGCCCGATTGTCGTGTGCCGCCCGATTGTCTTGTGCCGATTGATCTGCGCTCATCGCTCGAATTCCCGAACCTGCCCCGTCAGGGCGCAAAACCCCGAAAATGCGGCTAATTCAAAACCTGTTTCAAAACTCATAATGCCTCCCCGCGTCGCGCCAGATGACGCAAATGCAAGATGCGGGCGGCGTCATGGGTTTGGCTCGGATGGGCTTCTACATCAATCATCCAACATTGCTCGGCGCGCGTCAATTCATCTTGCCAGCCAGCGCCCTTATGCAGCAGAGCAATTGTGGATGAATTGAAAAACGGCGCTATCAGCTCCAATAATTCCGGCAAGGGCGCCAAGGCCCGCGCACTGATGACCTGCACATCAGCCAAAAACGGCGCTTGCATCTCCGCCAAGGCTTCCGCGCGCTGATTGTGCACGCTCGCCGCCGCGCCGACCTCGCGAACAACCGTTCGCAGAAACGCCGCCTTGCGGCCGTCACTCTCCACCAGATGCACATGGCCCTCAGACCCGGCCAGCATAATCGCCACCACAAGCCCCGGAAAGCCGCCGCCACTGCCAAGATCCAGCCAAACGCGCCGATGTCCGGCCAGCGCCAGAAGCTGGGCCGAGTCCGCCGCATGGCGGGCCCAGAAATCATCAAGGGTCGCCGGGCCGACCAGATTAATACGCTGCTGCCAGCGCCCCAGCAGCGCCTGATACGCCAAAAGCCGCGTCAATGTTTCACGTGAAACGTCAAATTGGGTGGCAAAATCTTCGGGGTCCATCTGCGCCGCCGCTCTATTCGGCAGCGGTTTCGGCGCGCTGGCCTTTGCGGGCATGGTGCAAAAGTAGGGTCAGGGCCGCAGGCGTCATGCCATCCAGACGCGCCGCCTGCCCNAAGGTTGCAGGNCGCGCGGCGGCCAGCTTCTGGCGTACTTCGGTCGCCATGCCCTCCAGCNACAGATAGTCAATATTTGCCGGTAGACGCANNGCNTCATCGCGNCGAAACGCTTCAATATCGGCAGCCTGCCGGTCGATATAGCCAGCATAAAGCGCGTCCGTTTCCACCTGCAGGCGCACATCNAGCGGCCAGTNGGCAAGTTGCGGCCAGATGGCGGTCAGNTCAGCCCAGCCAATGTCAGGATAGGCCAGCAAATNGCCCAGCGACCGGCGCACGCCGTCGGCGCGCAAGCGCAGCCCGTGTTTCGCCGCTTCGGGCGGCGTCAGGCTCAGCTTGGCGGCCTCAGTGCGCGCTGTATCAAGCCGCGCCATTTTCTGTTCAAACGCCGCCGCGCGCCGGCCCCCNACAAGGCCCAGCGCCAGCCCGCGCCGCGTTAGTCGCTGGTCAGCATTATCAGCNCGCAAAGACAGGCGGTATTCCGCGCGCGCCGTGAACATGCGATAGGGCTCGGANACNCCNCGCGTCACCAGATCATCAACCATCACGCCCAGATAAGCTTCGGCGCGGTCGAAAATCGCCGCCTCTGCGCCGCCCGCGTGACGCGCCGCGTTCANNCCGGCAATCAGCCCTTGCGCGGCGGCCTCTTCATAGCCGGTGGTGCCNTTAATTTGTCCGGCNAGNAAAAACCCNTCCACGGCCTTGGTTTCAAGGCTTGGGCGCAGGGCNCGCGGGTCAACATAATCATATTCAATGGCGTAGCCATGGCGGAGAATACGCACCTCTTCCAGCCCCGGAATGGTGCGGATGAACNCATCCTGCACATCCGCCGGCAGCGATGTCGAAATGCCGTTGGGATAAACGGTATTGTCGTCCAGGCCCTCGGGCTCCAGAAAAATCTGGTGGCGCATACGGTCGGGAAAGCGCGCCACTTTATCTTCGATAGACGGGCAGTAGCGCGGNCCCANGCCGCTAATCTGGCCGGAATAGACCGGCGATTTTTCAATATTCTCGGCAATAATGGNAAAGGTTTCCGCCGTCGTGCCGGTAATGTGGCAAACGGTTTGCGGCGTTTCNATTTTTTCCGTCAGAAANGAAAACGGCACCGGATCNGCATCCGCNGGCTGGGCNTCCAACACATCCGTATTAATGGTGGTGGCATCGAGCCGCGCCGGTGTGCCGGTTTTCAACCGCCCCATGCGAAAATCNGGCCGNGCCTCGGCCAACGCATATAGCCGCCGCGACAGGGNTTGCGCGGGTTTTTCGCCGTGCCGACCCGCCGGAATACGCTCGCTGCCAATATGAATAATCCCGTCCAGAAACGTGCCNGTGGTCAGCACAACCGCGNCGGCGGCGAACCGCGTGCCGTCTGCCGTCACAACGCCCGNAATGCGCCCATCAATAATATCCAGATCATCGACCGCCGCCGCATGCNCGGTGAGGTTTGGTGTCTCGGCAATCGCGCCCTGCATGGCAGCGCGGTAAAGCGCGCGGTCGGCCTGCGTGCGCGGCCCATGCACGGCGGGCCCTTTGCGCCGGTTCAGCAGNCGAAACTGAATGCCCGCCACATCCGCAACGCGCCCCATCAGCCCGTCCAGCGCATCAATCTCGCGGACCAAATGCCCCTTGCCAACGCCGCCAATGGCAGGNTTGCAGGACATTTCGCCAATCGTCTCGATTTTATGNGTAATCANCAGGGTGCGNGCGCCATAGCGCGCCGCNGCNGNNGCCGCCTCGCAACCAGCATGCCCGCCACCAATGACGATTACGTCCCAATTTGCNTGGGCCGTTTCTGTTTGGTCGATTAATCCCATGCGCGTTTTGTACCCGCCNCCGCATGAAAACTCAAGTCGGCGCATGTTTCACGTGAAACAATTTCGGGTGAAATAGCNCNGTGAAGCCGGTTTTACGCCATATTTCCCATTATTTCCCAATACAAAAATCGGCAAAAACAATGTCCAACAACGCCTCGACATCCACAGCGCCGGTCAACCGCCCCAAAGCGCGCGCGGCCAGCCGCAGGTCTTCGGCNGCCANTTCCAGCCCGCGCGTTTCCGCNTCAATGGCGCGGGTGAGNGTCGCCTGCACCTCNGCCAAGATTTGCTGGTGGCGCTGGCGCGTTAGCACAGCGCTANCGGTTTTTGCATAATTTTCCTGCAAAAACGCCGACAGATCGTCAATAAACCCGTCAATGCCCGCGCCGGTCAGGGCTGAAACATGGTGCGTGACNCCTGCATCTGATGTTTCAGTATCTGATTTAAGGTCTGATTTATTGTTGAGGTGAAACTCCGGNGGCGGCAAATCCTTTTCNTCNGCCGGCANTTCGGCGGTGGCGTCCGGTGCCGACACCAAAACGCGAATATCGGCGTCGCGCGCCGCGGCCAGCGCGCGCCTTACCCCTTCGCGCTCAATGTCGTCGCCAGCGGCGCGCAAGCCCGCCGTGTCAATGAGCGTCACCGGCACNCCGGCCAATGTCATGGCAATNTCGATAATGTCGCGTGTGGTGCCTGCGCGGGCCGACACAATGGCAGCGTCGCGCCCGGCCAGCCGATTAAGCAGGCTGGATTTGCCCGCATTCGGCGCACCCANCAGCGCCACNCGCAAGCCCGCGCGTAATTGCAGCCCGCGCGTNTCGCCGATAAAGCCGGCAATTTTGTNNCGCAAATCCGGCAAANCGNNCAGCGCCGCGCGCCCAATGCCGCCNGGCAANTCTTCNTCGGCAAACTCCAGATCGGCCTCAAGATGGGCCAGCGCCGTGTGCAATTCATCGCGCCAGCCGTCAAACAGGTCGCGCANATTGCCGCGCAATTGACCCAAAGCCTGATGCTGCTGCGCCGTNGTCTCAGCGTCGATTAGGTCGGCNACGGCCTCGGCGCGGGTCAAGTCCAGCTTNCCGTGCAAAACCGCGCGGCGCGTAAACTCACCAGCCTCGGCCGGCCGGCAGTTTGGCAGTGCGGCAAGCGCGTCCAGCACGCTAGCGACCACCGCCGCGCCNCCATGCACATGCAGTTCGATNACATCTTNGCCNGTATAGCTGTGCGGGCCAGCGAAATACAGCNCCAGCGCCTCNTCCAGTAAATCTTGCGTGCGCGGATGGATGAGCCGGCGCAGGCTGGCCTGACGCGGCGGCGGACACGTCGCCCCAAAGCCNGCCAGCACCGCCTGACAATCGGGCCCGCTCACGCGCACGACGGCAAGTGCCGCGCGCCCCGGTGCCGTCGCGCAGGCATAAATTGTTGGTGCCGTCATATCGTTCATCTTGTGCCCCAAAAACTCTGACTAAAAACTATGGCTAAAAACTATGGCTAAAAACTATGGCTAAAAAGGTGGCATGCGCCGCCAGCTTCGCTAAAGTGGCGCAGATGACAGACCAGTTCAACCAAAACCGGCTGGGCGCGGCCACCAGCCCTTATTTGCGCCAGCACATGGCAAATCCGGTTCACTGGCAGCCGTGGGAACAGGCGGTTTTTGACGAGGCGCGGCGGCGNAATGTGCCGGTGTTNNTGTCNGTCGGCTACGCCGCGTGCCANTGGTGCCATGTCATGGCGCATGAGAGTTTTGAAGACGATGAGGTCGCGGCGNTGATGAACGCNCATTATGTGTGCATCAAGCTGGACCGTGAAGAGCGCCCCGATCTCGATGATATTTACATGACCGCCCTGTCGATGATGGGCGAGCAGGGCGGCTGGCCGCTGACNATGTTTCTTGACCCTGACGGTGCGCCCTTTTGGGGCGGCACATATTTTCCCAAGACACCGCAATATGGNCGACCCGGTTTCATGCAGATATTGCAGGAGCTGTCGCGCGTCTATACCGAGGCGCCGGAAAAAATCGCGCGCAACTGCAAAGCGCTNGGCGAGGGGTTNCGGGCGCGGGCCGCCGAAGANGCCCGNCGGCGACCTGCCGCCCGATCTGGCCGCGCGCGCGGCGCGCTCCCTCAATGCCCATATCGACATGGCCCAGGGCGGGCTGGGCGCAGCGCCGAAATTTCCCCAACCCTTTCTCTATCGCTTTTTGTGGCAACAGGCCCAGCTCGCTAATGATGACGCCTTGCGCGCCGGCGTGCTGGTGACGGCGGACAATATTTGTCAGGGCGGGCTTTATGATCATTTGGCGGGCGGCTTTGCGCGCTACAGTGTGGATGCCGCATGGTTGGTGCCGCATTTTGAAAAAATGCTCTACGACAATGCCCAGCTTATCGACCTGCTAACGCGGCTGTGGCGCAGCACCAAAAATCCGATTTATGCGGCGCGCATTGCCACAAGCATTGACTGGCTGGCAAGCGAGATGCAATTGCCCGAAGGCGGCTTTGCCGCCAGCCTCGATGCCGACAGCGAAGGCGCGGAAGGCACGTTTTACATCTGGACGCCGGAAGAGATCGAAAATGTGCTCGGTGATAAAACCGCAATGTTTTCAGCGGCTTATGGCGTAACGCCCGACGGCAATTTCGAAAACTGCAATATTCTCAACAGGTTACACGCCCTCACCGCAGAAGGCGCAAAAGACGTAGAAGAAAAGCTGGCCGACGCGCGCGCTGCCCTGCTCGACCGGCGCAACACCCGCCCGCGCCCCGAACGCGACGATAAAATGCTGGCCGACTGGAACGCCATGACCATTACGGCGCTGGCCCACGCCGCGCAGACATTTCGCAATACGGGCTGGCGCGACCTCGCAATACGCGCCTTTGCCGCGCTGGAGCGCGACCTCGGCGAAACCGCAAACGGAAAACCCACAGGTCGGCTGGTACACAGCGCCCGACGGGTCGACGATACAGTGCACCAATTGGATGTCTGCCTTGCCGCCGATCTGGCGCACGCGGCTGAGGCGGCCCTTGCGCTTTATCAAAGCACCGGCGCGGACGCCTATTTGCACAAAGCCATTGGCTGGATGGGCAGCCTTGANAGCGCCTATGCNGACACGCANCGCGGCGGTTATTTCGAAAATGATGACAACACGCCGGGNCTTCTTGTTCGCAACCGCAATGTGCAGGACAACGCCATGCCCGCGACCAATGCGGTTGCGCTACGGGTGTTTGCCGCGCTTGCCCAGCTCACCGGCGATGCGGGGTTTGCGCGCCGCGCCAATGCCATCCGCGACGCGCTGGCCGGCATGGTGGTAAAAAACTACCCCTCCATGACCAGCCTACTTGACGCCGCGACCGCCAGCCAGCATCCGGCCACNCTGGTCATCCGCACCTTGCCCGATGATGCGGGCGCGGGCGCGCTGGTGCAGGCTGCGACCCAGCACCCGATCGTTGATGTGTTGATTGTCGAGTTGCCGCCGGGTGCCGAACTGCCATCCGACCATCCGGCTCGTGACAAGGAAATTGTCGGCGGGCGAGCAACGGCGTATTTGTGCCCGGGACAACAATGCTTGCCTCCGGTTCACGAAGCTGAAAAACTGACCGCATATTTAGATGATCTCATGTCGCGCCGGCAAAACGCGCACGCGCCTTCCGGCTAATATTTTGGAGGAACCCTTATGAGCCAATCACAAAGCATTTCGATCCCGACCGAAGGCGGAGCATTTGACGCCTATCTCGCGCGCCCCGCACAAGCTGGCCCGGCACCGGGCGTCATTGTCATTCAGGAAATTTTCGGGGTAAACCCGAACATCAAAGGCGTCGCCGACTGGCTCGCCGGTGAGGGCTATTGCGCGCTCGCGCTCGATCTGTTCTGGCGTCTTGAGCGCAATGTCTCGATCACCGATCCGGGCGATGCCGAACTTGAAAAAGCCTTTGGCCTGATGACGGCCTTCGACCAGCAAGCGGGCATTAGCGACATTCAAACGGCGATAAATTTCCTGCGCGCCGATACGGATATCTGCACCGGCAAGGTTGGTACGCTGGGCTTTTGTCTGGGCGGCAAGATGGCCTATCTGTCGGCCACCAGCACCGACGCGGATGCCAGTATCGGCTATTATGGGGTCGGCATTCAGGACATGCTCGAAGAGGCCGGAAATATTGCCGCCCCGCTGGTTCTGCACATGGCCGGCCAGGACGAATTTGTGCCGCCCGATGCCCAAGCCGCCGTTCATGCCGGACTGGACGCGCACGCTCATGTTTCAATCTTCGATTATCCAGAACAAGACCACGGCTTCACACGCGAGGGCGGCATGCATTTTGATGCCGCGGCAACCGCGTCAGCCCATGCGCGCTCGCTGGAAACGCTGGCGCGCGCACTGCGCTAGGCGGGGTGAGAATTTAGGCCGCGCTATTAGGTGTTCATCGAGTCGAAGAAATCATTATTGGTTTTTGTCTGCTTGAGTTTGTCGAGCAGAAACTCGATGGCATCCACCGAGCCCATCGGGTTCAAGATACGCCGCAGCACATAGATTTTGCTGAGCGTTTCTTTTTCCGTCAGCAGCTCTTCTTTACGGGTGCCCGATTTCATAATGTCGATGGCGGGGAACACGCGCTTGTCGGCCACTTTGCGGTCAAGCACAACCTCCGAGTTGCCGGTACCTTTGAACTCTTCGAAGATAACTTCGTCCATACGCGATCCGGTTTCGATAAGCGCAGTTGAAATAATCGTCAGCGAGCCGCCCTCTTCGATATTACGCGCGGCACCGAAAAACCTTTTCGGCCGCTGCAATGCATTGGCGTCAACGCCGCCGGTCAGAACCTTGCCCGAACTTGGCACCACCGTGTTATAGGCGCGGCCCAGACGGGTGATGCTATCCAGCAAAATCACCACATCGCGGCCATGCTCGACAAGCCGCTTGGCCTTTTCGATGACCATTTCGGCCACCTGCACATGGCGCGTTGCTGGTTCGTCAAAGGTCGACGACACCACCTCGCCCTTCACCGAGCGCTGCATGTCGGTCACTTCTTCGGGCCGCTCGTCAATCAGCAGCACGATGAGATAGCATTCGGGATGATTGGCCGAAATAGACTTGGCAATATTTTGCAGCAGCACGGTTTTACCTGTCCGCGGCGGCGCAACAATGAGCGCGCGCTGGCCCTTACCGAGCGGGGCAACAATGTCTATGACCCTCGATGACAGGTCTTTGCTCTCGACAGCCTCGGCTTCCATCTGCAGGGTGCTGTCTGGGTAAAGCGGGGTCAGATTGTCGAAATGTACTTTCTGGCGGGCGCGTTCGGGTTCTTCAAAATTAATCTGGTTGACTTTGAGCAGCGCAAAATAACGCTCGCCATCCTTGGGGCTGCGTATTTCGCCCTGCACCGTATCGCCCGAACGCAAGGCAAATCGGCGGATTTGTGACGGNCTGACATAAATATCATCNGGCCCGGGCANATAATTTGCATCCGGCGAGCGCAAAAACCCGAAGCCNTCCTGCAACACTTCGACAACGCCCTGCCCGATAATATTGATGTCGTCATCGGCGAGCTTTTTCAAAATCGCNAACAACATNTCCTGCTTGAGCATGGCCGAGGCANTTTCAATCTCATGCTCTTCNGCAAATGCCAGCANTTCGGTCGGCGTCTTCTGTTTTAGATCTTCAAGACTGATCTGGTCCATAATGTCCTACTGGGGAAATAGACCCGCACGCGTCGGAGAGAAAATAGCAATGCGCNGGGNANGATATACATATACCAAANAGNTGGCTTTAAGGGAAGCTAGAAAGGCTTAACGACGACCAGAATGACGATAANTANCGTCANTACGGGCGGTATCTCGTTGATCATGCGGTAAAAACGCGAGCTNTGCGGCGCGGTGCCNGTCAGAANTTTTTTNCGTTCAGCNGCCAAAAATCCGTGATAGCCCGANAAAATTACGACCANCGCCAGCTTTGTCCAGAGCCAGAAATCAGCACCCAGCGCAAATCCGGGCCGCGTGANCAGCAACAGCCCAAACGTCCAGGCCGCNATCATTGCCGGGNTCATNATNATNCGCAGCAAATTGGCTTCCATTTTTTCGAAAACNCCATGGTCTTGCCCGCCCTCAATGGCTTCGGCGTGATAAACAAACAATCGCGGCAGNTAATACATGCCNGCCATCCAAAACATCACAGAAATAATGTGAAACGCCTCAATCCAGTCCGAGATCTGCCACACAAAATCCATNTAGCTTGNCTTTCTNACCCGCGCCACAAGTTGCGCGACATGTTCGGGCGGTGTTTCGGGGACAATGCCGTGCCCCAGATTGAATATAAAACGCTGATNTGCGAAATCTTCCAANATCGCATCAACCGCCGCNTCAAGCTCTGCNCCGCCTGCTACNAGCGTCTGCGGGTCNAGGTTGCCCTGCAACACGACNTCCGGCCCACACGCCGCAGACACAGCCCGCCGGTCGGCATGTGTATCCAGCGCCAACACATCGCAGCGTGTTTGCCGCGCGTAAGCCTCTANCGGNCTTTGTGCACCGCGCGGAAAACCGATNACCGGNGTTGNNAGCCCTTTATCNCGCAANCCCGCAATAATGGCTTGCACGGGCTTTACGCACCAACGCTCNAATTCAGCGCCTTGCAAGCTGGCNGCCCANCTTTCAAACAATTGCACCATATCGGCACCAGCAGCAATTTGGTCNGCCAGATAATCAACCGTNACATCGACCAGCATGTCNATAATTTCNTGAAATTTATCCGGCTGGCTTCGGGCAAGGTCGCGCGCGGGTGCTTGGGTNGGNGTGCCNCGTCCAGCCACCATATAAGTTGCAACCGTCCATGGCGCACCGGCAAAACCTATCAGGGTCGTGCTGGCNGGCANGCTCTTGGTCAANCGGCTCANNGTTTCGCTAACCGGNGCNAGATGCGCGCGCGCGCCTTTGAGCGATANTCCAGACACGCTGGATATCGGCTCAAGTCGTGGGCCCTCACCAGNTTCAAACCANAGNTTTTGNCCCACGGCATGGGGCACCAGCAAAATATCGGCAAANACAATCGCCGCATCGAAGNCGTAACGCCGGATGGGTTGCANCGTTACCTCTTCNGCAAGTTCGGGCGTATAGCACAANTCNAGAAAGCCNCCNGCTTCTTCGCGTACGCGGCGATATTCCGGCANATATCTGCCCGCCTGCCGCATNANCCAAATNGGNGGTGTCGCAGGAATTTCTGATTGCCTNATAAGNTCAAGAAGTGGCTTTGCCATGGGGNGNTTTTCCGTNANGGGTCANNGGTGAANNCCTTTTATATATTAATAANAATAATAGTAGTTGTTTTTGTGTCGCTGTTTGCTTGTGGATTAACAGCGTGNGNGNNGATCATGCACAGGCNGANNTATNTNGATGATTTAAGGNTAACTTCGGGGATNACTNAAAANNGCGCACATATTTTGCNAAANNNGNTNANNTTAGTGCNTCAAAAGCGAGTNTGNAAANTGGGCATAACGGGGANANATCAGCAAAATTCGCAATCTCTATNTTGTCCCAGTTTTTCNNAAAGNNAATNNTGGATTTATTAAATNGCGTATAAGCCGCCGGTTGAAAATGTACGGATGTGAACAAAATCGCTTGGAAAGCCGCGNACCCCGACTTATCCTCACTANTCACGNAACNCACACNAAATCGGAGCCGCATCGCGGTGAGCGAAAAGTACTATCACCTNCACCTAATNTCAGACAGTACCGGCGAGACTATNAANGTGGTCGCCAAAGCGGTCTGCGCGCAATTTGTTGGNGCNACGGCCATTGAGCATNTCTATGGGCTGGTGCGNGGCAANAAACAACTCACGCGCGCNATCGCCACGATTGAAGANAANCCNGGGCCGGTTATGTTTTCGATCATTGATGCGGGGTTGCGCCAGGAGNTGGAGCGCGCCTGCGACCGGCTGCAAGTGCCGTGCATGTCAGTACTCGACCCGTTTGTCAGNACGATGGGGGCNTATCTCAATGTCGAGATTAGCGGCAAGCCNGGCAGCCAGCATGAAATGGACACGGATTATTTNAAGCGCATCGCGGCGCTNAACTATACAATNCGTCANGATGACGGCCAGAGCCAGGGCGACCTTGACGACGCTGATGTNATNTTAACCGGCGTCAGCCGNACATCTAAAACACCGACATGTATGTANCTAGCCAATCGCGGCATCAAGGCCGCAAATGTGCCGCTGGTGCCGGGCATTGANCCGCCCAANGAACTGCTCAACGCCACGCGGCCNCTGATTGTCGGGCTNACGACCNGCACGGAGCGGCTNATGCAAATTCGTAAAAACCGGCTTTTGTCGATGCACGAGGCGAACGAAACCGAATATGTNGACCCCGAACTTATNAANNGNGAGACGGCCGAGGCGCGGCGTTTATTCGCGCGCAATAATTGGCCGGTCATTGATGTGACGCGCCGCTCNATNGAAGAGATNGCCAGCGCNATTTTAAACCTCTATCAAGAACATGCCGCCAAGCCNTNGGAGTTACGCGGGCNATGACGGGGCTGCGNGCGCNAAAACCTCTCACGCTGGCCTCGGGNAGTCNGGTGCGNGCCGCGTTGATGCGCNGCGCCGGGCTNGAGTTTGATGTCGCCGTTTCGGGNGTCGATGAAGACGCTATTAAAGCCNACCATCGCGGCACCCCCGATNCGCTGGCCCTGANGCTTGCNGAGGCCAAAGCCCGCGCCGTTGCCNGCGACGGNCTGGTTGTNGGGGCGGATCAGNTANTNGTGTGCGAGGGCANATTGTTCGACAAGCCACGCGACATTGACGAAGCGCGCNAAAATTTGAAAAAATTCAGAGGCCGCACACACGNGCTTGTCAGNGGCACGGTGCTGCTCGATGACGGCGCGCCCGTGTGGTCGCTATCCGAACAGGTNAGCCTAACNATGCGCGCGTTCAGCGATGANTTTCTNGAAGCCTATTTGNTCGAAGCCGGTGACGATGTNTTGAAATCGGTCGGGTGCTATCAGCTTGAGGGGCCGGGGGTTCAGCTTTTTGAAGCTGTGGACGGCGATTATTTTGCCATTCTCGGCCTGCCGCTGGTGCCGCTTCTGGGCGCGCTCCGCGCGCGTAGCGCGGTGATGTCATGAGTGCGCGTAGNGCGGNAATGTCATGAGTGNGCGCTACGGTGTGATCGGCTGGCCGGTGGCGCATTCGCGCTCGCCCCTCATCCATAATTACTGGCTGCAAGAGGCAGGCATTGACGCGGTCTATGAGGCCGTGGCGGTGCCGCCCGAAGCCGACTTCAGAGCCAAGCTGGAAGAATTGCGCGACCAAGGCTTTGCCGGCGTCAACGTCACGATACCACATAAGGAAGCCGCCTTCGCCGCCGTCGACACGAAGGATGCCGCCGCCGCCCGTCTGGGTGCGGTTAACACAATCGCGCTNGCGGGAGACACAATAAGTGGGCACAATACGGATGGTCGCGGTTTCATTGACAGCCTTTCGACGACACGCGACTGGGCATCGGGCCCGGCCTTGGTGCTGGGGGCAGGCGGTGCCGCGCGCGCCATTGTCGGCGCGTTACTGGATGCGGGNATTTCNGATATCCGCGTGAGCAATCGTACGCGCGCGCGCGCTGAAGCTGTGGCGGCGCTTGCCGATACGCCCGACAATTCTGGGGCTGTGCGGGTTTTTGATTGGGATGCGCGCGCNCAAGCNGGGGAAAATGCAACGCTTCTCGTCAACACCACCAGCCTCGGCATGCAGGGCGCGCTCCCGCTCGATATGCCGCTCGACACGCTGGCGACGACGCAGNCAGTGAAGGCGACGGTTGCTGATATTGTCTATGTGCCGTTGCAAACCGACCTGNTGGCGCGCGCCGCGCAGCGCGGGCTCACGCCGGTTAACGGGCTGGGCATGCTGGTGCATCAGGCCGCGCATGCCTTTGATTTATGGTTCGGGCAGCGCCCNNATTTTGATAGCGTGTTGCGCGATCGCCTAATCCGCGATCTTGGGGAGACATAATGTATTTGATCGGTTTGACAGGCTCGATTGGCATGGGGAAAACCCAGACCGCCGCATTGTTTGAAGAAGAAGGCGTGCCGCGCTATGACGCCGACGCCGCTGTGCACGCACTTTATGAGATTGGCGGTGCCGCGGTTGAGCCGATTGGCGAGATGTTTCCCGACGCTGTGCGCGAGGATGCCGTTGACCGCGCTGCGCTGGGTCAAATTGTTTTAAAAGATGCCGCCAAGCTCGCTGCGCTAGAAAAAATTGTGCATCCACTGGCGGGCGCGACGCAGGTTGATTTTTTGAACGCGCAAATATCGGCGGGCGCGAGCCATGTGCTGTTGGATATTCCGCTTTTGTTTGAAACGGGCGGGCATGAATTTGTCGATTGCGTGGTTGTCGTCAGCGCGCCGGCAGACATTCAACGCGCCCGCGTGTTGGCGCGCCCCGGTATGACAGAAGAAAAATTTGACGATATACTGGCAAAACAAGTGCCCGATTCTGACAAGCGTGCGGCGGCAGATTTTATTGTCGACAGCTCGGTTTCGGTGGCGGACGCACACCGGCAGGTGAAGGAAATTCTTGCCGCGTTGCGCGACCGCGAGGGCACCGCACTGCAGGGTCGGCTGGACCGGGCCGCGGCGCGCGACAAATAGACGAAAAAGAAAAGGGAAAAGACTTTGCGCGAAATTATCCTTGATACCGAAACCACCGGCCTTGACCCGTCACAAGGCGACCGCATTGTCGAGATTGGGTGTCTGGAACTCGTCAACCGCCTGCCCAGCGGCGAAACCTTTCACGTCTATATTAATCCCCAGCGCGCCATGTCTGCCGAAGCCGAAGCCGTGCACGGCATTAGCGATGCGTTTTTGGCCGACAAGCCGAAATTCGCCGATATTGCCGAGGGGTTTTTGGAATTTATCGGCACCGACCCGCTGGTCATTCACAATGCGGCGTTTGATATGAAATTTCTGAATGCCGAGCTGGGACATGTCGGGCGCGCGCCGCTGGAGGCTAATCCGATCATCGACACGCTGGCTATGGCGCGCAAGCGTTTTCCCGGCGCACCGGCCTCGCTTGATGCGCTGTGTCGTCGCTTCGGGGTCGATAATTCGGGGCGCGTGCATCACGGTGCCCTGCTCGACAGCGAATTGCTGGCAGATGTTTATCTGGAGCTATCCGGCGGTCGCCAGCCTGGGCTGGTTTTTCAGGCCGACNCCGCNCGCGCCGCAGNCGCCAGAANAACGCCCGATGCCGGTGNNGTGCGCCAGCCCCAACAACGCCGCCCCGCCCCNTTGCCCCCGCGCCTTTGCGAAGATGAGCGCATCGCCCATCNTGCGTTTCTGGAAGACTTGCCGCAAAACGCAATATGGTTCGATACGGGCGACAGCCTCTAGGCTTGANTATAACACCAGCCAAAANCCAGCTCACACGCTAATNTGTTTTGCCGTCNGCCTTTGTGTCGTCTTGCGATGCCACNGANTCTTCGGCTTGNGTGTGTTCGCCGCGGCGATAGAGGTCGAGAAAATCAATCGGGTCCAGCATAATGGGCGGGTAGCCGCCATCGCGCGTGANATCGNCNAATATGCGGCGGGCAAATGGGAATAATTGNCGCGGTGCCTCAATGAGCAGGACCGGCTTAATGTCATTTTCCGGAATATTGATAAGCCGGAANACGCCGCAATACATCAGCTCGGCAATGAACGCCACCTGATCGCCGAATTTTGCCTGAATGGTAAATTTCAGCCCGACTTCGTAATCATTTTCGGCCAGCTTNCGCGCGTTTACATTGGCGTCCACGCCGACATCGGGGTTGCCCCCATCGGGGGGTGTGAGCGCTGGTGCTGCCGGATTTTCAAANGACAGGTCGCGCACATATTGGGTCAGGATTTGCAGACNCGGCTGTTCGCCATCTTCATTGNCGCCAGTGTTTTGGGGGTTTGTGTTCNGCGTCTCGCTCATATNTNTTCTCCGGTNAAATGTGCGGCGATAATGAACCTAATCGTCGGGATCCTCAACGCGATAATCGCCGTCGATGGTTTTTGNATCTGTGGGTTNTTNGGCACCCCGGCGGCGTGCGCTAATGCCGGAAAACANCTTCGGCAGGATGAAGCTTGCCGCCAGCTCAAGCACNAACACGCGCGCNGCAGGAAAAAGNAGCAAAAAGCCCAGCGTATCNGTCATNAAGCCGGGCGTTAGNAGNAAAATTCCNGCNATCAGAATAAGNACACCATGCACGATTTCGCCCATGGGCGGCTGGCCGTTCNCCATTTGAGCCTGCGCGCGCACCAGCGCTTCAATGCCNTGACGCCGGATTGCCCGCGCGCCCAGCATCGCCGTTGCNAAAATAATGAGNAGCGTCCAGCTAAGGCCGATGGCCCCGCCGATTTGAACGAACAGGGTAATCTCGATAATCGGCACAATGATTAAANTCAGCGGAATGAGGCCGGGCATTTGGTTCTCCTTGCTGCGGCATCATAACATCTGACANCANGCAGGCCAGTGCTTAACACGCGGCNNAAAAAAGGGCATACTNCANTTCNAGTTTANNGGAGCGCNCNATCGATCTCGTTAACCTNATCTTGCTGGTTGTTGTCATCGCCGTTTTTTATCGTTTGCGATCCGTNTTGGGNATGCGNAACGAAGAAGACGACAATNCTGGCCGCCACGANGCTTATCGTTTGAACCGCGAGGCGTTTGATGCGCCCAAAGACGGGCCAAAAGATNCNGNAAAAGACACCACNAAAGATACTGCACCCGCGAGNGAGGCCGAGCCCGCCAGCGNGCCNGTGCCGTTNCGCCCCTTTGCAGAACCGACNGACGACACGCCNATTGAGGCTGGCAAGGGCCTAACGCTGGTGCGNGAAAAAGACCCTGATTTTGACGAGGCGGCNTTTGTCGAAGGCGCGCGCAAANTATACGAGATGATTTTGCTGGATTTCGCCGCTGGTGATCTGNCCGGCGTGAAGGGCTTTCTTGGNCCTGATGTGCTGGCCGGTTTTGAGGCNGCTATCAGCGCGCGCGAGGANGCGGGCGAGCATNTGATAACCGAAATTCATGCGCTGGCGCGTCCNGTGATCGAAGATGCCGAATATGANAATGGCGTTGTGCGCCTGTCCGTGCGCTACTCCGCCGACCTTNTNTCGCATATCAGCAGCNCCGGTGCCGAAGANANNAAACCGTNGNCGGCGCGCAGCNGCGANCTGTGGACCTTCNAGCGCCNTGTTCAGTCAGACAGCCCGAACTGGCTGCTGATTGCAACCCAGACNGAATAGGCCGGTTCCCTTGGNGGGGCCCGATGACAAAAAGCANCNGCCGCTTTCCGGCGAGGATGCNGAGTTNTGGTCGCGNGTTGCGGCACAAGNNGAGCCNCTGNCNNCGNTNCGCCGTGNCCGCCATGTTGAAACGCGGCGCNTGCGTNCGCCAANANCCGACGNCCCCGCGCCCGCCCCCGCNAAAAAACCGNCTGCCGNGANGCCCGAAACAAACCCTGCAAGCCCAGTAAATGCGACAAAGCGGCTNGCGCGCCCGGCNGCNAAAAAATTACCAACGCCCGATGCCNGCCTTGATCCGAAGTCNAAACGNCGGCTGGCNCGCGGCACAATCGCGATTGATGCGCGCATTGACCTGCACGGGCTCACGGCNGCGCGCGCGCGCANGCGGNTGACCGGTTTTCTNNCCGCCGCCGCACAAGCGCGCAANAAATGGGTGCTGGTCATTACCGGCAAGGGCCGCGCCGGAGATGGTGTTCTGCGCCGCGAAGTGCCGCTCTGGATAGGACAGCCGCCGCTACCACCGTCGGGTGGACGTGCACTAGTGCGGGGAG
>NZFC01000014.1 GCA_002689195.1 Rhodobiaceae bacterium
GGCGGCAGAACCCGACCTATCGGAAGATGATGGCGAATTTGACGCTTCTGAAAGCACCGATCTGCGCGATTCTGAAGATGATGCTGATGCTGATGCGGAAGGCGCGCCAGAAGCAGAAGATGAAGCAGAAGATGAAGCTGACGAAACTGATGATGATGAAGCGGATGAAGTAGCCGAAGCGGACACGCCGGATGAGGAAACTCTTGCGGCGGCGGAAATCGCCGACGATGCCGAAGCGGACACGCCGGACGCAGAAGCCGAGCCGGACGCAAAAGCTGTGCCGGACGAACAAGTCCTTGATACCAGCGATCACGCGCTGGCAACCGCCATTGCGGAGACGGCCGAAGCGTTCAATGAAATTGATGTCGCGTTGGCAGCCGATATCGCCGAGGAACAAGCCGCGTCAGATGACGAAAATGAAACAGGTGACGAGGCCGATGCAGATGCAAAGGCCGATGAAGAGGCAGATGAAACCTAGCCGCTTCATCCTGATTATTTTAAGCCTCGGCGTATCGTTGGCTGCGTGCGAGGATTTTGTTCGTTTCAAAACCGAAAAATATGCCTGCGATACCAATCGCTTAGGCCTTATCAGCGTCGAATTGCAGACCCAGCGCGGCTCGACAGCGGCCACGCTCAACACCGATCGAGGCACGCAAGCCCTTGAAATAATTTTGCGCGACAGAAGTCAACTGGAGCTGAAAGCCTCCGATAATGAGATCAGCATCAATCGTGAAACCGGCGAGTTGAAGGCGCTGTTTGGCGCGCGCTATGCCAGCATGGTTTGCGAGAAATCGGTTTTTGCAATGTGAAGACTAGCCGCGCTGGAACGTCTAGCCGGGGTTCTTACCGTGAAATTTGACGATGGCGTCGGCTTGTTCGGCAGAAATGCCCGTTGCCTCGACAAGGCCTGCGCGTTTGGCACCTTGGCGCGCCATTTCAATCGCCCGCGATATCTGTTCCTGTTGGTTAACGCCATCGGCAAGGCGAACAATTTCGGCCTGCAGGGAGGCAATCGCCTTGCCCTGCTCTAGCAGCATGGNCGACAGCGCGNTCATGGCCTCNCCATCTGCNGGTGACGCAGANGCCGAGCGNACATCGTTAACCGCTTTTGCAAGCTGCTGGTGGCGACCATACATNTCTTCCAGCACCACTTTTAAACGGCGGCTCTGAAGCCAGAAAATGATANTGGCNGNAAAGGCGATGAGCATCATGGCNAGCAGCGCNAGAAACGGCAGCGCCGCGCCGGAAAAGAAAAACTCAATAAAATTCTGCATGTCCAACACCATACTCCTCTATCAACCGCGATCTACCATCTCGGCCAGATCTGCNCCCAANGCATCAAACCACTGCAGGCGCGCTTGGGTTTTGGCTTGCAGNTCAATTAATCTGTCCATGCAGGCGGCCAAATGCAAGCGTTGATCGNCGCTCATGCCNCCGTCGGNAACTGCGGTNTTCATTTCGGCGAACCGGGTTTCGATAAAATTTTCAAGNNTTGCCATCGGCGCGGCGAGTTTGGCCGGNTCGGAAAGGCAGGCGTGNGCNTGGGTTAAGATCTCATCNAGATCNTGCAACATGGAATCAATNAGGNACGAAGACGTCATAACAATAGNTTGGTATATTGTCGCTAGTCTTTCAACTCCCGATAGGCATCCATAAGTGCGTCTGAAACCCGCTCCAAATTGATGGGGTAATCACCNCGCGAAATGGCTTCTTTAATCCGCTGGACTGCTTTTTTATCAATAGGCGGCNNTTTAGCCATTTCAGCAACGACTGATTGCTTCACATCAATGGTTGTACCGCCAGATGACGCAGGCGCNGAAGNTTTANCGGCACCGCCCTTGGCGNNTCCGGCCGAAACGTCNGCTGTNCGACCCTTTTGGTGGGGGTCTACGCGACTAAAGTTNTTTTTAATCGAGTCAACCATGTTGATATACTCCTACATATGNANTTACGACTTAAGTTTAATTTATTTTAGTGCCAATCGATATTTTTTTTGTTCCCGCCACAAATCCGTGCAAAACNCTGTTTGAGGANAGGTTTCGAACCTTTACCAAATCCCCAAGACGCCCGTTCTCCATGGCGATTCCAGCCATTGTCACTTGAATGCCACCGACAGTATTNACAACAGACACGGTTTGCTTGGCGCGCACCATCCAATTTGGGNTCAAATGCCGNTCATGCACGACAAGGCCCGCACGCAGNGATTTTTTGGCCCGCCGCCCAACAAGGTCGTCAATATCNGTAAAACCNCCGCCACCATTGCGCGATAGCGTTTGCAGCCCCAGATCNGCGNGCGTCAGATAATCGCCTTGCGTCACCGGACGCACGANAATAACCCGCTGCATCAGGTNAAGATTATCGGANTTTTTCTGTATTTCCNGGCTTTTGACGGCTNTTTTCGGGGCTTTTTTCTGATATCCGGTGCGGACAAAAATATCCCACATATTTTCNTGCCGACAGACAACGCGCACGGTTTGCCAGCCGCCAAAGGCTTTTTCGACGTCAAGTTCACCCGTGCAGGGCCGAAACAGGCGGTCGGGTTTTATCGACGGCGNNACCCGAAGGCCATATTCCGCCAGGGCAGCCTNAATCACCACNCGAATCTGTGCGCCATTAATGCGTTCTGCAACGGGTTCGCTCATNCCCTCGCTAGTGCTTTCAGAAGCAAAAAGCTGCATATTNGGNAAAAAAAGCAGNAAAATGATGCTAAATCGCTTCATTTAGTGCCCCAAAAAGAAAATATGGCCGGTGGATTCCGGCTGNTGCGCGCCCGCCGCGCCATTGCCATAGGGCCGCATGACCATGGATTTGATCTGGTTTACCGATGGCAGGTGCAACACCCGTCCGGCGTATAAAAAATTCGGATTATTGCGGACAAATGCACCGCGATTGGCCTTGACGATGGCAAGTTCCAGAAATTTCCGGTCCAATCCGGCATTGGCGTAATACTTGTTCATGATCTTGGACAATGAATCGCCTTTTTTGACCTTGTGGCGTCCTGAATGGTCGGGATTTTCAGCGAATTGCGAACCTGCACTCTGCGATTTCTTGCCGGTTTGNCGCTGCTCGTTTTCCAGCACAACCAGCGGAAAAGTATCAGCCAGCGCAGGCGGGGCGACACTTAAAAATGCCAGACAAGTAAGAAGAAAACCACGCAACAACATTATTTTGCCTCCAGAAAGCGCACATGNTGACCGTCAATCGTCGACAGGTCAGTCTCAGGATCAAGGGGTGAAAGAACGGCCTNGGCATCCATTAATTCTGCGATACGAAGCACGCGAAACGGCNCATCGGGCTTGTTCAGAACCGCCAGATGCGATTTGGCAAGGCCGTGACGCCGNCCCAGCGGGACAAGGGCGCGTCCNCGCGCCAGTGACACTTTCGCATGCAGGGTCTGGCATAAAAATTGTCCGAGCTGNGCATCNACGAAACCGGCAAAACTGGCGGCCATATCCGCNTCAAAGGNCGGTCGTGGCGCTTGTANAACCTGATTGAGCGTGTTGATGAAATAATCCCGCTCGGCATGCACNATTTTTTGGGTTTGGGCGCTGAAAACCGGCTCAAAGCCCTGNCCNGTGTAAACATCGACNTGCACCATGGCGTGCACGGTTTCTTCCTGCACAAGNCNGGCGTCGGTGTCGGCNGTCACGGCATCGACTTTCAGCGAAAATTGNAGCGCATAGTCGCCCGACGCAATNGCAGGTGCCTCTGTCAGCACATAATAATCAAATGANTGGTCGGTNCGCTGGCGTCGGGTNGCATCAAANTCTGTNTCGGTCGCCAGCTCATATGACGCATTGGCNCNCGCTGGCAGGTTTTTAACNACATGCTGCATNAGCCTGTCTGCCTGACGCGCGGCCCAAGCCGGTGCTGCCGGCGACACATAAATGCGGGGGCTAAANNCCGTGAAATGACGCTTTAAACCGGCCTCGCAAGCAGCCGGGTCGGCCATGCCAGTGACCGCGCGAATGGTCACNCGGCTTGTGTTATCNACCTGTTTTTCTTCAATAATTGTGTAGTCCAGAATATCGGCGGTGGGCCGCAAAACCGTTTCNTCGCTCAAAGCTGTGCTGGCATCCATNGCGCTGAACCCGTCGATTGCCACGCCGCCCTGCAGTGCCGCCAAATACAGCGCATCNTCAAGCGCCAGACGCCGCGCGCGGTCGGGCGTTATTTCGGCTGTGACGGCTGCCTGCCCCGTCACCTCATGCACCGAAGCCTGCCCCGCCAANGCGGTGCCGGCGGTTGCGGTAAGCACCGCCATCCAAAGCGCAAGAGCGCCCTTCANCAACTGACTTGGAAACACACAAACCATAACGAAACCGGCTTTCTAACCCTAAACCGATTAGCTCGGCCGGGAGGCCGACTGCATCAGCTGAGAAATCGTGCTGCGGTCAATTTCCAGAACAATTTCGTATGTGTCTTCGCCGGTCGGGTTGATCCGAACCGTGCGNGCACCGCGAATGACGCCGCTGACGACACCACGAAACGTGTCATTATTAACCATCAGGTCGACCACGGTTGTGTTGCCATTNACTTTAAGCCCATGAATTTGCTCGGCAAGTTCGCGCATNGCGGCCATACGAGCAGCGCGAATAGCCATTAGGCGNCGCTGCGCCACGGATTTACCGGGCTGGCTNGACACAACGGCATAACCGATCGCCGTGATTGTCGGGATTTTCTCGACACTGGCTTCGGACATAATCGGGGCCAGTTCCTCNGCGGGAACCANGGCAATCCGATAATCCGAACACGCGGCGAGACTTACGCCCAAAAGGGCGCTGATAATTACAGGTGAACAGGCTTTGAACATGTTTCTCTCCAGTGCATGCAGAATAAAACCATCATGGGCTNGGTTTGCACAAATCATGCCAAGCCGCATATCACCGCCGGTTTAACCGCATAACCGGNGCAATTAGATAATTTCCGTATAAATATCAGTTGTTTACGCGATGGTGGCGNGAATGGCACGGTTTTTGCCTGTTTACAACTTGCCATGCATGGTCGCGAAACCGGCAGCCCAGCGCAGATGAAAGAAATTANTNATTCTTTCAATAGCTTAAAGGTAAATGACGCCGANTGAGGCCGCGAATGGCAGGAAAAGAAACGGAAGTTTGACACGAGGAATTTGTCATGGAAATGACATTATCACGACTAGGCCTTACGGATTTGCGGGCTGTTTTGACCAACACGGTTCTGCCGATCGGCATTCTTGCGCTGATCGCCATGATGGTTCTGCCGCTGCCAGCGTTCTTGCTCGATATTTTCTTCGTCGGCAATATATTAGTGTCGCTTCTCATCCTTATGGTCGCGATCAACACATTCCGCCCGCTCGACTTCTCAAGCTTTCCTTCGCTCCTGCTCATCGCCACGGTTTTGCGGCTGGGGCTGAACGTCGCCTCCACGCGCATTGTGTTGAGCCGCGGNCACGAAGGCACGGACGCCGCAGGCCAAGTTATCGAGGCGTTTGGCGAGTTCGTAATCTCTGGCAATTTCGCGGTCGGTATTTTTGTCTTTATCATTCTCATTATTATTAATCTGGTGGTGATCACGCGCGGTGCGGGTCGTGTGTCCGAGGTTTCGGCGCGTTTCACACTGGACGCCATGCCCGGCAAACAAATGGCTATCGACGCCGATTTGAATGCTGGCGTGCTGAGCACTGAAGAAGCGGCCAAGCGCCGCGAGGAAATTTCCAGCGAGGCCGATTTTTATGGCGCCATGGACGGTGCCTCCAAATTTGTTAAAGGCGACGCCATTGCCGCCCTGTTGATTTTGGCGGTCAATATTATTGGCGGGCTGATTATCGGCTTGAGCCAGCATGATATGGCTGTTGGCCAAGCTGCCGAGATTTATCTTCTGCTTTCGGTTGGTGACGGGCTGGTCGCCCAAATTCCCTCGCTGCTGCTTGCCATCGCCACGGCGATTATTGTGACGCGGGTTTCTTCCACGCAAAACATGGCGGCCCATATCGGGCGTCAGGTCAGCATTTCAAGCGCTTGGATACCTGTTTCCGGCGTGCTTTTGCTCATCGGGTTTATGCCCGGTATGCCGAATTTTCTGTTTTTAATCGCCGCCCTTATCGCTGCATCGGCGGCCTACTTTGTGCATTTGTCGGAGCAGAAAACTGAAACGCAGCCGATTGAGAAGGAAGAAGAGGTCGAAGAAAAAGCACCCGATAAAATCGAACTTTCAGATGTCACGGATAATGCGCCAATCTCGGTTCAAATCGGTTACGGGCTTGTCGAAATGGTCGATGAAGATGCTGGCGGGCCGCTCGTCAACCGCATCACCAGCATCCGCAAGCAAGTGTCCAAAACCCTGGGCTTTGTGGTGCCGCCAGTGCGTATTCGTGACGACCTTTCCCTGAAAGCCAACCAATATCGCATTCGCATCGGGCAAACGATTGTCGGCGAAGACGAAGCCTTCCCCAATCGTAAGCTCGCCATTCCGGGTGAAAATTCGCATATTCAACTTGACGGCCAGCCGGTCAAAGACCCGACATTCGGCATGGATGCCATTTGGATTCGCAACGAGCAAGAGGCCGAAGCCGAAGCCAATAATTATGTTGTCGTGGCCCCCGAAGCCGTGATTGCGACCCATCTCAGTTCGCTTGTTTATAAATATGCCGGCGAACTGATCGGTCAGGACGATGTTCAGTCGCTTCTCGATAATCTGTCGCAGACCAGCCCCAATTTGGTCGAGTCCGTTGTGCCCAAAATTGTCCCGCTGCATGACCTGACAGGCATTTTGCGTTTGCTGCTCAAAGAACGCGTGCCGGTTAGTGATCTGCGACGCATTCTTGAAGTTCTGCCGCCCTTGAGTGCGCGCAATCTGTCGATCGAAGAAACCGCCGAAGCGCTGCGCCCGGAACTTGCCAGCCTGCTTATCCAGCAGGTTGCCCCGCTCAACACACCGCTGCCGGTCATTACTTTTGACGGCGAATTGGAACACATGCTTATCAACATGCAGCGCCAGTCGCCGGAGGGTGAATTGATCCTCGACACCGAGCTGGCACAGCGGCTTTTAGAAAACCTCACGCGCGTCAACGAGCAATTATCCGCCGAAGGTCGCCAGGCCGTTGTCGTGGTGTCGCCCATCATTAGGCGGTCGCTGGCGCGCATTATTAGGCAGCATATTGACGATATTGTCGTCATTGCGTTTTCCGAGCTGCCAGAAACCCGCAAGGTCGATGTCGTTGCAACGATTGGCAGCGACCCCGAACAAAACAGTGAACAAAACAGTGATCCGAACAGCGATCCAAACACCATCTGATGACCCGCTAGAAAGGAAACGGCCATGACTATTTTGACATTTACCGGCGAAGACAGCGCCGCCGCCATGGAAAAAATGGCGGATCANCTGGGNGAGAACTGCTTCATCGTGTCGACTGCCAAGCGCGGCAATCAGATNGAGATCAGCGCCACTGACAATCCGGCGGAAGCTGGCTGGGGCAAGCGCAAGGCNAAACCGNGCAAAAAATTTGCCGATATTTTCACCNAGNCCAGCACGCAAATGGCCGGAAACAACCGGGGTGANAATCGGGGCGAAAATTCAGGGGCNNCGGAAGGTGGCGGCGACCNTTCGATTTCGGGCTATCAGATNCCCGCCTATATTGCCGATNTGCAGGCGCATATGGTGGAAATGAAATCCATGCTCAACGGCATGGTGCTGACCGATGATGTGGCTTTGCGGAATGATTTNGGCNTGTCGACGCCGGTGCAACTGCGNCAGCTCGGTTTCAGCGATGTCATTGTGCATGANTTGAAACACAGCTTCGTCGATGTCGATTACGAAACNGGNNANCGCCGCTTTTTGGTGTCGCTGGCCGACAANCTCGTGCACGAAAATCCGCAATCGGCGCTGCAGGCGGATGTGACTTTTGTGGTGGGCGGCCATGGGGTCGGCAAAACCTCTCTGGCTGGCAAGCTCGCGGCCCATATGTTGGAANGCGGCGAGAAAAAGCCTGTCACCNTGGCAGAAATGGCCGANACGCANNCCAANCCTGACGATTCCCTGCTGCAACTCGCACGCCTCATCAACGCGCCANTGTGNAAGTTCCGCTCGGACGATATNGCCGACCAGATGACAGCCGTTGGCGAACGCTATGTGGTCGATGNGTCATGCGCGCCTGANATTGCAAGCGANGCCATCGCNCAGGTGCGCGACGCCCTGCCCGGCGCGCGCNTGACGATTGTGCTGGCNCTGGCGGGTGCGAGCAGCACNCGGCTCATTCGCCAGCAGACGGGCGCTTTCGGCAAATTGGANCCAATGGTTTGTCTGACCAAGCTGGATGAATGNGCGGCCGGCCCTGCNGAATTTTCACAAATCGCACAAAGCGGAGAAAAACTTGGCCTGTTNACCGGTTCCCGCGCTATGATTGANTCCTTGAGTTTTGCTGATGTGCGNCCGGTTGCAGATTATATTGCCGAAAACTGNTGAAANGGNCGCGGCAAGGTNGATAGAGAGNATATGACATGGCGTTTTCAGTAGCAGTTGCGAGCGGTAAAGGCGGGGTCGGNAAGACGAGCATCGCGATTAATNTCGCCTTGTCGCTTGCCAAAATGGGNTACCGNACCTGTTTGCTCGACACTGATTTTGGTGTCGCCAATGCCCATATTCTGCTCGGCATCGACCCGAAACAAAACATGAGCGACATGCTGCAAAATCAGGCCTCNCTNGTTGACTTGTGTACGCCCGCGCCTTTCGGCCTCAANTTTATTTCNGGCGGNAGCGGCATGGTCGATATNTTGAACCTCGACAGCGCCGCGCGCTTCCAGATTGTCCGGTCGACCGAAACNCTGGCGCAAAGCACCGATATTTTGATTGTCGATGTGCCCGCCGGTGCCTCCGACGCGACGCTTAACTTTGTNTCTGCCGCNGANCGNCCCCTGATTGTTCTGGTNGGCGAGCCGACCAGCTTCATGGATGCTTATTCGCTGATTAAGGCGGCGTTTTTGGAAGCCGACATCAAGCATTTTTATNTCGCCGTCAATATGGCGAACAGCGAAGCCCANGCGCAGGATCATTTTTCCCGCTTCCGNGACATCACCAATCGTTTTCTCGATGTCCAGCTAACTTATGTCGGGCATATTCCGTATTCGAATGCNCTGCGTAAATCGGTGATCGAGCGCAAGCCTATTATGACCCGACCCGAGCCGAGCCGCGAAACCGTTGCTTTNCAGAAANTTTCAAAAGGTCTGCTGACCGGCCCTGTCANTGAAACCAATGGCATTCGATATCTGGGCGCGCGCAATGTGCAAGAGANCGCTTCATGANAGCCGACTACACAGACGCGCAATTNGANCCGGAAACGCTGATCACGACGCATATGGATCTCGTCAAGCGTATTGCNTGGCATCTTCATGGGCGCGTNCACTCNGCGATTGAAATCGANGATTTGCTGCAAATTGGCTATNTCGGCCTCATCACCGCAGCGCAAAAATACTCCAAGCAGGAGGGCGTGGCGTTTGCCAGCTATGCCAGCTTGCGTATTCGCGGCGCNATGGTCGATCATTTGCGGAAAAGCTCAAATTTGTGCCGCACGACAATTCAAATGCGNAAACGCTTTACAGCCAGCGAGGAAAAACTCACCCGNAAGNTGAACCGGTCGCCCCATCACACCGAAATCGCGGCGGATATGAGCATCACNATTGAGGANTTGACCGAATGGCAGCACGCCTTCGCCGCCAATGTGCACGACTCGCTCGAAGGTGTTTACGATGACTTTTCGGTTCTCTTCGCTACGCCGGGCGACAGTCCGGAGGAATCGCTCTCCGACAAGGACATGCGGAACATCCTCAAAGAAGCGCTGACCACCCTGCCCGAACGCGAAGCTTTGGTCATCCAGCTATTTTATGTTGANGAGCTGAACGTTTATGANATTGNCGAAATCCTTGAGGTTTCGTCGGGGCGCGTTTCGCAGATTAAAAAATCCGCGGTGACGCGGCTACGCAGTTTTATNCAGGAAAATTTTGAACAGGANATGCGGGCCTGATGCGCGAGTGGTTGCCGACAGCGTCGATNAANATGACGGTGCAATCGTCCGAACTCAGCCTGTCAGGTTTTGATGCAAGCCCNTGTCTNAATGTGATGTGCAATCTGACGAGCATTGCGCGCGGGCGNGTGGCACTNAAAGTCAAACCTGNTGNGGGTGCCNGCGATACTGAAAATGANANNAAAACTGGCGGGCAGATCNGCATCTTTGTCGATCGCGCCATNATGGATGCNGAGNTTATCGTGCCGATGGCCGCGTTTGATCGCTTGTGCCGGAGCATAAATCTCGCGCGNACGCGCCCGGTGGCGCTGACACTGGATCTGTCGGAAAGTCTNTCGGTGAGCGTTGAGGGCGANCTTAAAATCGCCNACGATATCACGCTGAATNTTACCGATCTGAATTGGACGCTNCCCTTAAGCTAAGCGCCAACTCCTTTAGCCGGTGAATTTACGCACNATTTCGACCTCGGACTGCATCAGCCGCGACACNCCNGAAAACGCATGTTGCGCNCGGATCATGAGGTTCAANTCNCTGGTGATGTCGACATTTGCCGCTTCAAGAAATCCGGGCTCCAGAGNCCCNCTCCGCNCACCNAGCGGCGCCACAANTTCAGGNGCGCCAGAACCGGGCGAGGCTCGGAAATAATTGCTGCCGTCAGCGGCCAGCTTGCTCTCATCGGAAAACAGCGCCAGCCCAAGCTTTGCAAGGTTAAAATCCACACCNTGCCCGTAAGACGCTTTGACCATGCCATCATNTTCNACCNTNATTTGCGACAGGCGGCGNAAGCGCCCATTGGCATCTTCAACCGAAAACGGAATGGTGATCGGTTCAAGNTCGGTNGANAGNAATTCATGGCCGTCGCCGGAAACGAGTTTGCCATCGAGCGTCATCTCGATCGCCCCATTGCGGGTGAANTGGAGGTCNTCAGGCGTTTCCGGCCGGCGCACCGCAAACATGCCCTCGCCGCTTATCGCAANATCAAGCGCGCCGCCGGTTTCGATCAANGAGCCTTGAATATGCGNGCGCTGCGATTCCATGATGCGCGTGCCATAGCCCCTATCTATCTNCGGGCGCGCGTCCGAGGCCACCGCATAGATNTCCGCGAAGTTTGACCGGCTGGCTTTGAANCCNGTNGAAGAGGCATTCGCAACATTGTTGGATACCACTTTCAATTCGTGCATNGCCGCATTGAGGCCGGATTTCGCAATTGTCAGCATNACATAATCCTTTCGATTGCATCANACTGTCCAAAAATCGTGCCAAATCCNAAAAANTTTAAAAAATTCTACGATTTTGTTTTTCTTTATCTGTGATANAAAGTTAACCCTTGTTAGNATATCTTCAGCGTTATCANTTGGGTTTTCGGAGAAACACTGNATGTCGGACAATAATACTAATTCGCTCGTACCTTACAGCGAGGNAGAACCCTTGGCACCGGCGCAAAGCGACGGGCCGCCNCTTGAGATAGTAAGCCGGCCGCTTCAGATTCATAANCGCGAAGAAGTNCGCCAATATNTGCCGGATATTCTGGGNCGCGTGCTGGCGCGTGTNTGGATTGACAGCGCATTTCAGAGCCAATTCTCGCAANCGCCGCAGGAAACACTGGAAGAGCACGGCGTGTTTTTGCCCGATAATATGTCNATCGAATATCANCGCGGCAATACCGACCGTCCGCGAATAGTNGTTTACGAACGCCCCTTNGGGTCGCGCTTNAAGCTGAGAATATTCTATCTGCAACTTGTGATGATGGCCGGAAGATAAGATGAGNCNCCNCATCGGTCTTTGTCTNNTGGCNATCGCNTNTCTAATANTTCNGCCGCGCGCNTGGGCCGATAATCNCCCGCCGACNGGCGCAGCCCTTGACNCNGAATATGACGCCGCCGTCGCTTTCGTNAAGCAACAAGATTATGANGCGGCCTANGAAGCTTTCCGCAGGCTGAGNGCNTTCGAACAATATGATGCCCAATATAATCTGGCGACCCTGTTGCGCGCCGGTTTNGGTCANCCGCAGNNTTTTNAAGAGGCACTTTANTGGGCNTGGCTGTCGCATTTGGGCGGCGTGGCGAAGGCCGGCGCGCTGGCCGATGAACTGGTAGACCTATTGCCGGAAAATGCGCTTGACCCCATACGCGAAAAAGTTTCGGCGCATTTGAGCCAGCGCGTGGACGCTGGCGACGCCGCCGCCATCATGCATCGCGGCGATTATTTTCTGGAAATTCTTGCCGAACCCGATCACGGTCAGGCTTATGTGTGGTACGCGATTGGCGCGGCGATGAAGCTGAAGGGTGCGTATCAGGCGCGCAATGAGGCGGCTGAAAATTTAGAACCCGACGCGCTGATTGACCTGCAAGAAGACGCCGCGCAGATTTTCCGGGAGATGAAAACCCGTGCCGCGGCACAGGAACAACAGGAATAAATGGGAGATAATCATGAAATGTAAAGTTCACTGGATCATTGACGGCATTGTCGAACTGGAGACGGAAAGCCTTGAAGAGGCTGAGAAACTTATCAGCGTCCATTTGAACGAATTTGTCAGCCGCCAGCCCGACCTGACCGAAAAACTGGGCGCGCGCGCCATTCAGGGCAAGGCCTTTCTGCCCGGCTCGGAAGACCAGGAAGGCTTACAAATCAGCGTCGTCGACCACGGAGACGACAGTGACTAAACCCGTCGCGCCTGTGCTGGTCATTGCCATGCTGGCAGTGTTGATGTTGGGGTTCGTGCCCGACACGACGGCGCACGCGGCCGGGCGCACTTATGTGCCGCAGCACATTCTCGAAGATAAAAAGAAACGCAACCGCAGAACCGAAACCTGCCGCCTTGTGCGCCTCGACCGTAATCAGGAAGACAAAAATATGTGCGTGTATCAGCGGCAAAGTGGCGGCTACTTCAATTTCGCGCTCGAAGACAGCGTGCATTGTGTTCGTGAATTACAGTGTCCGATGGTCACCAAAGACGAACAGGTTCAAGAAGACGAAGAAGACGACGCCTATAATAATAGCCGCAAGAAGAAATTCTAAAACCGTTGAAGGCGCCCGCATGTGCCCACGCTGTGCGGATTATTTTATCAGGCCGTGAATGCGGTTTGCTCGCCGGCGAATGACCGAGGACGGGATGTTCAGGCTTTCACGATATTTGGCGACCGTGCGGCGGGCAACGCCGATGCCCTCGCCCTTCAGCGTCTCGACAATCATGTCATCGGAAATGATACGGTCGGGTGTCTCATCATCGATGAGTGCGCGGATACGGGCTTTGACACCAGCAGCCGAAGCGCCATTATTTTGCGCCGCGCTGCCATCCACGCCCGCAGCCCCGCTCAGCGCCGCCGAAAACAAATCCTTCAACGCGAAAATACCAGCCGGTGTATCGATCAGCTTATTGGCGACGGTGCGGCTGATTGTGCTTTCGTGCAAATCCAAAATATCGGCAATCTCGCGCAAGACCATCGGTTCCAGCGCGCGCTGGCCGTCGCGTAAAAACGCATTTTGCCGGTCGACCACGGCCTGTGTCACGCGCAACATGGTGATAGCGCGCTGTTGGGTGGCGCGCGCCAACCAGCGGGCCGATTGGACATTGGATGCCAGAAACCGCCGGTCCGCATCGCTCATGGGGCGTTTTGCCATTTCTTCCCAATCGCGTTCCAGCACCAGAATGCGCGGCAAAGCATCATCGTTCAAACTAACCTGCCAGCTATCACCATCGCGGCGCACCAAAATTTCCGGTGCCTGCGTGCCCACCGATGCGCGCGTAAATTCAGCCGCCGGGCGCGGGTTCAGACTTTGCAGGTCGCGCAAAGCCCGGCTCAGCTCCGCTTTATTGAGGCCGCACACCTCGCTGAGCTGGTCGAGCTTGCCGCGCGCCAGCAAATCAAGATGGTCAAGCAGCACATGCTGGGCGGGGTCGTGGTCGGGCAGACGCTGCCATTGCAGGCCCAAGCAATCGCGCAAATTGCGCGCAAATATACCAGCCGGATTGAGCCCCCGCAAAAGCCGCAATGCGTCCTCAAGCAGAGCCGGTGCAATGTCGAGGCTGTCGCAAATCTCCGTGTCGTCTTCGCGCAAGTAACCGTCTTCATCGATCCAGCCGACCAGGGCGAGACACACCTCGCGCAGGCCCGCTTCGGGCGACAGATCGACAAGCTGCATCCGCAGATAGTCGGCCAGTGTCTCGTCTTCGGCCACCACTTCTTCGATAATCTGGGAGGTGGCTTGCGTTTCACTGCCGGCGGATAAAAATTCGGTTGCGTCGCTGCGCGATTCTTCGCGCCAGCCTTCGTCCTCGGCTTCCAGCGTCGCATCGCCCAAATGCCCGCGTGCCATCACATCATCCAGTGTCGCAAGGTCGCCGGCACCGGCATCACCATCAGAACCAGACCCGTCCGAAGATGCGCCCGCGCCCATATCGGCGGAAGCCGCAACTTCGCTCGACAGGTTCACCGACGCCTCGGTTTCGTCTGGAGATGCGACGCGCTCGTCGCCCTCGCCAATTTCAAGAAACGGATTTTTTTCGGCTTCTGCCTGCAATAATTCGGCCAACTCCAGATTGTTCATTTGCAGAACAAGAATGGATTGCTGCACTTGCGGGCTCATGTGCAGTTTTTGCGACTGCTTTGCCTGCATGCGTTGCGAAATACGCATGATACCTCCGTAATACGGCAAATCTTAGCAAGTGGCACAGCTCTTGCTAGCGCAAAAAAGCGTTATTTTTCATCTTGTTAAAATATGTGACAAAAAGGTAACAGTTTTTGCTTGCGCGCCCTAATCCGACAAGCTCGCCGCACTAATCCAGCCACCGCCCAGCACGCGCTCATCCTCGGCACCGTAAAATACGCAAGCCTGCCCCGGCGACACACCTTCTTCGGCATGTGCCAGCAAAACTTCCGCACCAGCATCGGTCAGGCGCAAACTTGCCGGCGCGGGCGGGCTTGTCGAGCGGATGCGAACGCGAATGTCGGTTTCTTGGGCACCGCCCAGCCAGTTGACCTCTTCAAGCTGAATAAGATCGCGCGCCAACGCCGTGCGCGGGCCCACTACCACGCGGCGCGCATCGGCATCTATGGCAATAACAAAAAGCGGGTCGCCCGTGGCAATGCCCAGCCCGCGACGCTGGCCGATTGTGTAATGCAGCACGCCCTGATGCTGGCCCAGAACATTGCCCTGCTGGTCGACAATCTCGCCGGGCAGACTGCAATCGGGCCGCATCCGCTTGATAACACCGGCATAATCGCCGTTGGGAACAAAGCAAATATCCTGACTNTCCGGCTTGTCGGCCACNCCCAGATTGAGCGCNGCGGCAAAATTCCGAATNTCGTCCTTATCAAGCTGGGCNAGCGGAAAGCGCAGAAAATCCANTTGCTCNTGCGTCGTCGAAAACAAAAAATAAGACTGGTCGCGCGCCAAATCNGCCGGTCTGAACATTTCCCAACCCGACGGGCCACGCTGGCTGGCGATATAATGGCCTGTCACCATAGCCACCGCATCCAAATCGCGCGCCACGCCCAACAAGTCCCTGAATTTCACGGTTTCATTGCAGCGAATACAGGGTATAGGCGTGTTGCCTCCAAGATAGCTGTCGACAAACTCGTCCATGACGCTGTCGCGGAAGCGCGATTCATAATCCAACACATAATGCGGCATATCCAGCCGCGCGGCGACCTGACGGGCATCGTAAATATCCTGACCGGCGCAGCACGCGCCCTTCCGCCGAATAGCCTCGCCATGGTCGTAAAGTTGCAGTGTGATGCCGATGGCGTCATAGCCTGCTCGCTTGACCAGAGCAGCGGCGACCGAACTGTCCACGCCACCCGACATGGCAACGACAACGCGCTGATTAGCGCGCGCACTGCTATCAAGGCTGGAAACAATGTCCAGATCAATATCCGGCAGCGCGTCCAACATGTCCGATGTTATCGGCTCATCCATCAAAAAAACTCCTTTGCCCGCAATATATGTAACACGCACGCGGCTGCAAGCAGGTTTATTTTAGAACCTGTTAACGGGCTCTAAAGCGGGCGCTCACGTGTGCTCATGCAAAGTTGAATTGCCCGTGTACACCTATATGCGGTGTCATTCAGGGTGTTGCTTAAAGCTTTTTATGGGAGTTTTCCATAGGTATTCCGTTTATTGATGATGATGCCGTGTTTTCCAATGCCCTTTGTCAAATCCCTGAGGACCAAAATATTCAGGTCGATCAGTCCGAATGCGGTGAAACCGGCATTGAACTGACCGATGTTTGCGATTATTAGGCCATTGTTTTGGATCTCGGCCTGCTGGATATGACCGGAAGCGATGTTTTGAACAAATGCGGGAAAATGTCGACCAACGCCGGTCGTCATCTTGTCGGGTCAAACCGAGATTGAGGCGCGGCCGACCTGCCCGAATTTGGGGCGGATGATTATCTCACCAAGCCCGTGCATTCCAGAGAACTGGTCGCCCGACTTTAGACGCTGGTGCGTTGTGCCAATGGACATTGCAAAAATGTGCTGGAATTTGGCGATTTGTCGCTGGATTTGCACGCGCGACAGGCTTGCGTTCATGGCCGCCCGCTTGATTTGATCAATAAGGAATATCAGATGCTGGAGCTTTTGTGCCTGTGTAGCGGTCAGGTCGTCAGCAAAGAAACCTTTCTCGTCCATTTATATGGCGGCATTGACGAGCCGGAAACGAAGATCATCGACGTTTTCATCTGCAAATTACGCAAGAAAATCGGTCGCGAAACGCACGACACCGTCCTGATTGAGACGGTTTGGGGGCGCGGCTATCGGGTCAATGCGGAGGCTCTCGCCTGATTTCAGAAGCCTGATTTTTGAGGCGGTGTCGAAACCAAGCGGTTGTTAGTGACCCTTGCAAGTGCTAAGCACAGCGCATGACCGCGACACCGCTTCCCTTCGACCCCCATGAAAGTGCTTTTATGCGCGCCCTGAGCGCTGCAGCGCTGGAAGCCGGTGCCCGCATCATGCAGCATTATCGAAATGGCGTTNAGGTGGAAGAAAAATCGGATAAATCACCAGTCACGCAAGCTGACCGTGACGCTGAAGACCTGATTGAGCGCGCTTTGGCCGCGCTTGCCCCTAGTATACAGATGATCGGCGAAGAGGCATGTTCGGAGCGCGTGCCAGACAAGCTGGCACCGCAATTTTTCCTCGTCGACCCACTCGACGGTACGCGCGATTTCGTTGCCAAACGCAAGGATTTCACTGTCAATATCGGCCTGATTTCTGGCACCGCGCCCGTGGCGGGCGTGATTTACGCGCCCATGCACGAAAAGTTGTATTTTTCCGGCCCGAACAGCGCCTTCATGCTTCCGATGGCGCCCGAAGACACACTCGATATGGCGCAGGCAAAACCTTTGCGCGTTGGGCCATTTCCGGATAACGGGCTGGGGGTTCTAGCCAGTCGCTCGCACCGCGACAAAAAAACAGATGCACTGATTAAACGCCTGCATGTGCGCGATGTCATACCGGCGGCATCTTCATATAAATTCTGCCTGCTAGCCGAAGGGCGCGCCGACCTTTATCCGCGCCACGGTCGCACTATGGAATGGGACACCGCCGCGGGCCATGCCATTTTGAACGCCGCGGGCGGCATCGTAAGTTGCGAAGACGGCACGCCGCTTGAATATGGCAAGCTGGAGCGGGCCTTGGATAACCCATCTTTTATTGCAGCCGCGCATGCTAACTGGCAAAATGCTTTGCGAATCAAATAGGAGATGAGATTTGTCAGGGATAAACCCTATCCGCTCGCATAAGTCGTCATTTCCGTGCCTGCGCCAGCTTTTTTCCCTTTTGATTTGCGGGTTTTTGCTGAGTGCGCCCGCAAGCCACGCGCAAGGGCAGTATCCCCCCAAAGTTGAAGATTTTTCCGAAAGCACACTGGTCATTTCGGCGGCCAAATATCTGGGCACTACGGCGGAATCCATGGCCGAAATTATGGATAATGTTTTCAGCCAATACGGTATTCCCGATGCGATTATTCGCGGCGAGGAAGTCAGCGCCGCCGTGGTGTTCGGCCTGCGATATGGCCGCGGCACGCTAGAAATGCAGAGCGGCGCACAGCACCCGGTTTACTGGCGGGGGCCGTCAGCGGGCGTGGATACGGGCGGCAATGCCGCCAAAAGCTTCACGCTTGTTTACGGCATCCAAAATGTTGAGGAGGTTTACAGTCGCTTTGGCGGTGTCGACGGGTCAGCCTTTTATCTGGGCGGCGTGGCAGTCAATTATCTGCAACGCGATAACATTGTCATGGCACCGATGCGCGCCGGTTTAGGTTTGCGCGCCGGTGTGAGCATCGGATATCTGAAATTCACGCGCGACAGCGGCTGGTTTCCGTTTTAACCGCGCATTTTCCGACTATCACTGATTTTCAATAAAGCCGGCAAAGAGTGCGGCAAGTTTATCGGCGTTTCCATAAGAGAAAAAATGCCCGCCGNTAAATTCATGCGTATCGGCCTTNTCATAAACCGCAATGGCCGCCCGCACCTGCGCGACCGGAATTTCGGGGTCATCTTCGGCATNGGCAAAATGCACCGGCACACCAGCCGCAGCAATCGCNCGATGGTCGTCCATGCGGTCGGACAGCGCGTCGCCGGTAATCATTTGCGNCATCATGCGCTCNGTGCCCTTTACNGCGAACTGGCCTTTGAAATGGGCCATCAGCGCGCGGCCAGCTTCGGTTTCGGGGCTGAAACTCTCGCCGCGTTCAATAATCGCCGGAATAGCNTAAAACCGCGCNAGAAGCGGCCCGATAACCGGCAGGCGCGCCACCATCACANTGCGCGAAACATTTNCGCCGCCAATCAACGGCACTTGCAGGCCCAGCGAGGCAACCCNGTCAGNCTGCGCGGCGGCAAAGCGCGNGACAATCGCCCCACCCAGCGACACGCCGTAAAGATGGGCCTGTTTAATCTCCAGATGATCCATCAGCTCCGNNAGCTGCGCGCGCATCAGGTCAATTGAAAACGGCGCGCGCGGGCGGTCGGAAAACCCGCGCCCATACTGGTCATACAGCACCACCCGAAAGCCCGCCGCCACAAACGGCGCGGCATAGTCTTGATAGGTCATCGAGCCCAGCGTCGCGCCGTGCACCAGAATAATTGCCGGCGCGCCGACAGCTCCATAAGTGCGAAACGCCGTGGTGCCATGATTTAAGGTGGCGGTTTCATAGCCCGACCCATCGCGGAAGGTTTCTGCGGTCATGGTTTCACGATTGGCCGCCAGATAAGCGGCGTAAACCACACCGACGCCCAGCAGCAAAATGGCGATAAAAATTTTCAGTAGCATTATTATTCTTGCCTGTTTAATCGAATACGCCCGCGCTCTTCGCCGCGGCGCGGGTCGAGCAAAATGAGCAGGTTTCCGCGTGCATCACGCACGCGCACGACAATGCGCCCATCGGCGGCGATAACATCGTCAATCTCGCTACCGGCGGGCAGTTGAATTTGCGTTTCGCCAAAGCCGGGCCTAACCGGAACATTGGTTTCGGGCTTGCTGACGCGCTTGATAATCGTGCCGACAACAACCGCCACCCCGCCCAGCAAAATAACGCCCAGCGTGATAACCACAATCAGCAGCGTGCGGACATAGCGCGAGCGCGCGCCCGCGCCCTCTTCGGTTTCACCATCGGGCGGGTTTTGTGTATGGTCAGTCATGGTCGGTTTAGCCCCCACGCAAATATGCTTTGTGATACGCGCCGAAGATGACGGCACGCGCCTCGACAAGATACTGGCACAGAACGCGCCGGAAATCAGCCGCGCGCGCTTGCAGGCGCTTGTCAAATCCGGAGCCTGCACTGTCAAACGAAGCACGATACGCAACAACAGAGCCGACACGATAAAAGACCCGGCCTGGCGGGTCAAACCGGATGACGAGATTGCGCTCACCGTGCCACCACCCGCTGAAACCGCCATTACCGGCGAGAACATCGCGCTGGATATTCTGCACGAGGATGACCAGCTCATCGTGCTGAACAAGCCGGCGGGCATGGTGGTGCATCCCGCGCCCGGCAATCGTGAGGCGACGCTCGTCAACGCGCTCATCGCCCATTGCGGCGACACGCTGTCGGGCATTGGCGGGGAGAAGCGCCCGGGCATTGTCCACCGCCTCGACAAGGACACAAGCGGCGTCATGGTGGCGGCCAAAACCGATACCGCGCATCTCTCGCTCAGCGCGCAATTTGCCGCCCATGGCCGCGACGGCCGCATGCAGCGCAGCTATCAGGCGCTGGTGTGGGGCACGCCCCTGCCCGGCCTCGGCAAGGTGGATGCGCCGCTTGCGCGCGCGCCGCACAACCGCCGGAAAATGGCTGTTTCGACGCATGAGAGCGCGCGCCACGCCGTCACCCATTATCAGGTGCAGGAAAGCTTTCTGGACGGGCAGGTCACGCGCCTTGCCTGCCATTTGGAAACCGGCCGTACGCACCAAATTCGCGTGCATATGGCGCATATCGGCCACCCTGTGCTGGGCGACCCGCTTTACGGCAGCGGGCATGAAAAGCCGCACCAGCCANCTTGATGATGCCGCNANNGCNGCGCTGGNGGCNCTGGNCCGCCAAGCCCTGCACGCGNNGGTNNTGGGCTTTGANCATCCCGCCACCGGCGCGCGCATGGATTTNGAGGCCCCNCTNCCGGCGGATATGGCGCNCCTNCTGGCGACGCTGGAAAANGCCTAACTCCGCCCGNTNAANCCCGCAACCNTTNAAAATCNCNCCCTTTAAAANTCGCTGCCAAACNCNTATATCTGGNNGAGGAGACAANATGGCAGAAGNCAAAACNAAANCGGTNGCNCCCACAAAGACATCGGCNNCCNGCTCNTCCANNGCNTTNNCCCCGGCCCCCTCGCCGGAGGGCAGCCTNTCGCGCTATCTCGCGGAAATTCGCAAATTTCCCATTTTGGAAGCGCAGGAAGAATATGANCTGGCGCGCGACTATGCCGAGAAAGGCAATGTCAAAGCCGCGCACACGCTNGTNACCAGCCATTTGCGGCTGGTCGCNAAAATCGCCATGGGCTATCGCGGCTACGGCCTGCCNATTGGCGAGGTCATNTCCGAAGGCAATGTGGGGCTGATGCAGGCGGTCAAGAAATTCGATGCCGAGCGCGGCTTCCGCCTTGCCACCTATGCCATGTGGTGGATACGCGCCTCGATACAGGAATATATTTTGCGCTCGTGGTCGCTGGTCAAAATCGGCACCACGGCGGCGCAAAAAAAGCTGTTTTTCAACCTGCGGCGTTTGAAAGGCGAGATCAACGCCATTGATGGCGGCTCCATGACGCCCGAACAGGTGGCCGAAATTGCCGACCGCCTCGGCGTGCAGGAAAACGAAGTGGAAATGATGGACGGGCGCATGTCCACGGGCGACCAGTCGTTAAACGCGCCGATGCGCGGGCGCGGCGCCGAAGGCGAAGATGGCGGCGAGTGGCAGGACTGGCTAGAAGACAGCGCCGACAGCCAGGAAGCTGTGCTGGCTGAAACCGACGAACTGGACGCGCGCCGGCAATTGCTGATGGCCGCACTCGCAACGCTGAACGAGCGCGAGGCCGCCATTTTGCAAGCCCGCCGCCTGCAGGACGAGCCCGAAACGCTGGAACANCTCAGCGAAAAATTTGGCGTCAGCCGCGAACGCATCCGCCAGATTGAAGCCCGCGCCTTTGAAAAACTCCGCGACGCCATGACCGAACAGGCCGAAGAACGCGGATTGATTGAGGGGTGAGNGTGGATTAGTAAACAGATTCTACTAATTCGCGTATCGCACTCGTTTTCCACACCATTCCCAAATCGGAATCGGGATTGATGCNTCCGCTATAAATTCCCAGTAATTGAGCATGTGTTATGCCGTTGAATTTGACCTTGTCGTATATNGTAGAAACTTTCGTTCNACATGCGATGACAGGCGAACCCGATTGCCCCGGTCGGGCGCGACGGTCGACCAAAAAAACCGGCAAGTCGTCCCAATGTAAATCGGGTTCGGATGCCACATAGCCATTGACCCATATTCCAAGACCACCGCCACCATTTTCGCCAAACGGAAAGCCAATAATGCTCACTGGGTGGGAAGGAAGAATGAATAATTCATTTTCCGAGTTCACAGCTTCAACGCTGTATGAGCATAAATCTATGCCTTCTGTTTGCGTTAGTTTNAGCGCCACGAAATCGGCATCTTTTCCCCATTTAGGATGCTCAAACCANAACGGCTTCTCATCGGGGTCAAAGAGTGGTTCAATTTTTGATATCCAGCCTCGGTGCCCACTATTCCCCTTATTGTGCAAGATTTCGATGCAATCGGGAATACCACCAGTCTTCGACAATAAATCATTCGTCTTCTGATCTCGACCAGTGAAATTATGGCGGTTGGTAATCAGTAATGGTGGTTTGTTTGGACTTTCTACAACAAACGCTGTGCCTGTAGATATTGTCTGGTTGCCAAACTTCATAGCAATCATAAGCGACTGCATGGAGAGCGGCGTTTATGTGATTTCACTATCGCGCGACCCAGATAGCAATAATGGTTTGCATAAGCAGGCACCGCTGTCAGACAGCATTATTAGCGAGTGGATTTCCCAAGCAAATAGCGAAACAGAGCGCCTTGTTTATGGCACAAAGCCAAATCAGCAACTGGCAACCGATAAAATAATCAGAACACTACTTGAACAATTTTGGTTGCCCAACGAGAATATTTTGTACATTGGCGCGAGCAAACGCGGCATTATGTGTCGCATTTGTGATTTTTACAAACATACGCTCGGAAATAATGGGCCGCACAGAGGCGGGCAATGGGTGCTTACCATAGATCAACCATTATATATTCACTGGGCCATAGACCAAGACCCAATGGGCAGTGAAAAGCGGGCACTGGAGGAATTTAGTCGGCAAGCCAACAGGCCGCCNGAATATTCTGGGAAGCTGCTCCCGTTCGGGAATCTGCAAGGCAATAAGCACAAGACCGGATTAAGAAGGCAGTGACTGTCGCCTCAACTAATCCTCAAACGGATCCTTCACGAGGATGGTGTCGTCGCGTTCGGGGCTGGTGGAAAGCAGGGTAACCGGCGCGCCGATAAGCTCTTCAATGTGGCGCACATAGCGCACGGCCTCAGCCGGCAGCGCGGCCCATGAGCGCGCGCCGAAGCTGGTGTCGTGCCAGCCTTCCAGCGTTTCATAAACCGGCGTGATGCGCGCCTGCTCTGCCGAATTGACGGGCAGATAGTCTATGTCGCGCCCGTCCAGCCGGTAGCCGGTGCAAATCTTTATCTCGTCAAAGCCGTCCAGCACGTCAAGCTTGGTCAGCGCAATGCCGTCAATGCCCGCGGTTTCAACCATTTGGCGCACCAGCACGGCGTCGAACCAGCCGCAGCGCCGCTTGCGCCCCGTTACGGTGCCGAACTCGTGGCCGCGCTCACCAAGGCGTTGGCCTATCTCATTGTCCTGCTCGGTGGGGAACGGCCCCTCGCCCACCCGCGTGGTGTAGGCCTTGGTGATGCCCAGCACATGGCTCAGCGCGGAGGGGCCAATGCCCGTGCCAATGGCGGCCTGGCCCGCAATGGTGTTGGAGGAGGTGACATAAGGATAGGTGCCGTGGTCAATGTCCAGCAGCACGCCTTGTGCGCCCTCAAACAAAATGCGCTGACCGGCGCGGCGCGCCTCGTTCAGCAGCCGCCAGACGGGGGCGGCATAGGGCGTGATTTCGGGGGCCACGGCTTTCAGCTTTTCAAGCAGGGCGGCGGCATCATAAGGGGGCAAGTCGAGCCCGCGACGCAGCGCATTATGGTGGCGCAGGAGGTGGTCAATTTTATCGGCCAGCGTGTCGGAGTCTGCCAAATCAGCCACGCGCAAGGCGCGCCGGCCCACCTTGTCTTCATAGGCCGGGCCAATGCCGCGCTTGGTTGTGCCGATTTTAACGCCGCTATTTGCGCCCTCGCGCGCCGCATCCAGTTCCTGATGCAGCGGCAGAATGAGCGTGGCGTTATGGGCGATTTTCAGATTGTCGGGCGAGATAGCAACGCCTTGCGCGCGCAAGGTCTCGATCTCTTCCAGCAGCGCCCATGGGTCAACCACCACGCCATTGCCGATGACCGACAGCTTGCCCTCGCGCACAATGCCCGACGGCAAGAGCGACAGCTTATAAACCTCGCCATTGATAACCAGCGTGTGACCGGCATTGTGCCCGCCCTGAAAGCGGGCCACCACATCGGCGCGCACCGACAGCCAATCGACGATTTTGCCCTTACCTTCGTCGCCCCATTGCGAGCCGACCACGACAACATGCGCCATTTATGCCCCCTTCATAAACGCCCTAACAGCCTTTCGGCGACTTGCGAACCGTCAGAACTGCAGTTGCTTGACCTGCATGACCTGTTCGAGGGCCATAATTTCTTCCAGCACGGCGTCGGAGGCTTCATTATCAATGCTGACCAGTGAAATCGCATCGCCGCCCGGCTTTTCGCGCCCCAGATTGAACGAGGCAATGTTAATGCCGTGTTCACCCAGAACCGACCCCAGCGCCCCGATAAAACCGGGCTGGTCAAGATTGGTAACATATAGGACGCGCGGTGCCAATTCCGCTTCCATATTGATGCCCTTGACCTGAATGACGCGCGGTTTGCCATCGGAAAACACCGTGCCAGCTACCGAACGCTGCTGGCGCTCGGTCTTGATGCTGAGGCGGATATAGCTGTCAAACGCGCCAGAACTTGCGCGTTTCACTTCGGAAACCGTAATGCCCCGCTCTTTTGCCAGTGCGGGCGCGCTCACCATGTTTACCTGCGATAGCAGCGGGCTCAAAATACCGGCCACGGTAGCGGAGGTCAGTGGCGCGAAATTCAGATCCCCCACCTCGCCAACATACTCAATCTCGATGCTTTCAATGCCGCTTTCCGTCAACTGGCCCGCAAACAGGCCCAGCTTTTCAGCCAGTGCCACAAACGGGCGCAGGCGCGGAGCATCTTCAGCCGAAATGGAGGGCATGTTGATGGCATTGGTCACGGCACCTGTCATCAGATAATCAGCCATTTGCTCGGCGACCTGAATGGCGACATTTTCCTGCGCCTCGCTGGTGGCCGCGCCCAGATGCGGCGTACACACCACATTTTCCATGCCGAAGAAAAAACTCTCCTTGGCTGGCTCGGTTTCAAACACATCCAGCGCGGCACCGGCCACATGGCCTGTGTCCAGCGCGGCTTTGAGGTCTGCCTCATTAACCAACCCGCCACGCGCGCAATTGATAATACGCACGCCCTTTTTGGTTTTCGCCAGCGCGCTCGCATCAATAATGTCGCGCGTTTTATCCGTCAGCGGCGTATGCAGGGTGATGAAATCGGCGCGCGCCAGCACATCGTCCAGCTCGGCTTTTTCAACACCGATTTCGACCGCGCGTTCGGGCGTCAAAAACGGGTCAAACGCCACCACGCGCATTTTCAGGCCCAGCGCGCGGCTGGCGACAATCGTTCCAATATTGCCGCAACCGATAATGCCCAGCACCTTATTGGTCAGCTCGACCCCCATGAAGCGGCTTTTTTCCCATTTGCCAGCTTGTGTTGAGGCATCCGCGGCGGGAATGTCGCGCGCCAACGCAAACATCATGGCGATGGCGTGTTCCGCCGTGGTGATGGAGTTGCCAAACGGCGTGTTCATCACCACAACGCCTTGCGCGGTGGCCGCGGGCAGGTCGATATTGTCGACGCCGATACCAGCGCGGCCAATAACTTTCATATTGGCGGCGGCTTCCAGCACGGGCGGCGTCGCCTTGGTGGAGGAGCGCACGGCCATGCCGTCATATTCGCCGATAATCTTAATCAGCTCATCGCGCTCAAGGCCGGTAATCACATCAACATCAATCCCGCGTTCTTTGAAAATCTCTTCGGCGCGGGGGCTCATTTTATCTGCAATCAATACTTTGGGCATGGGGTCTCCAATGCGTCGGAAAATACGTGGGTTAAATTTCAGATTTGGCCTCGGATTTGGCAGTGGCGTAGGCCCAGTCGAGCCAGGGCATCAGCGCCGCCAGATCTTGCGCCTCAACCGTGGCACCAGCCCAGATACGCAAGCCAGCCGGGGCATCGCGATACGCGCCAATGTCATAGGCCACGCCCTCGCCTTCCAGAAGCGCGGCAATGCGCTTGGCGAATGCGGCCTGCACCGCATCATCTTGGGCGAGAAGGTCGGGGTCGGTGATTTTGAGGCATACGGAAGTTGTCGAGAGATTGGCCGGGTCTTCGCACAAAAACCCCGCCCAGTCCGAGCCCGTAATCCACGCGCTCAGCACGCCCATATTCTCGGCCACGCGGCCCAGAAGCCCGCTCAGCCCGCCAAGGCTTTCGGCCCATTTCAGCGTGTCGAGATAGTCTTCGACCGCCAGCATGGATGGTGTGTTAATCGTCTCGCCGCGGAAAATACCGTCAATGAGCTTGCCGCTTTTCGTGAGGCGGAAAATTTTCGGCAGCGGCCAGGGCGGGGTGTAGCTTTCAAGGCGTTCCACCGCGCGCGGGCTCAAAATCAACATGCCATGCGCGGCCTCGCCGCCCAGCACTTTCTGCCAGCTATAGGTGGTGACATCGAGCTTCTCCCACGGCAAGTCCATGGCAAAGGCGGCAGAGGTTGCATCGCACAAGGTCAGCCCCTCGCGCGTGTCGGAAATCCAATTACCATCTGGCACGCGCACGCCCGACGTGGTGCCGTTCCATGTAAAGGCCACATCGCGGGTAAAATCCACCGCCGAAAGGTCAGGCAGGGCGCCATAATCGGCTTCCATCACGCGAATATCGTCGAGCTTTAGCTGCTTCACCGCATCCGTGACCCAGCCCTTGCCGAAGCTTTCCCAGCCCAGAATGTCGAGCCCGCGCGCGCCCAGCATGGTCCACATCGCCATTTCATAGGCGCCCGTGTCAGACGCCGGCACAATGCCGATATGATAATCCGCCGGCACGCCCAAAACGGCGCGCGTGCGGTCAATGGCGTCAGCGAGCTTCGCCTTGCCGGGTTTTGACCGGTGCGAGCGCCCAAGACAGGCATCTTCCAGAGCTTGAAGGGAATATCCGGGCCGCTTAGCGCAGGGGCCGGATGAAAAATTGGGGTTCGCCGGACGCAAATCCGGCTTGGTAAGTTCACTCATGTCGCTACCCTCTCAGATAGTTGCGCCTCGTTGGGGAGGCGTGTCCCACTGAGGGATATAGACCGGAGTCGAACCAATGGCAAGGGGGTGGGTTATGAGGGGGTGTTGGGTGGGTCGTCTTCACTGCCCAGCGCATCAAGCTCCTCTTGAATTTTTATTATGGTTTCTTCGGGTCGGTTCTGAGCTGTGGCGAGAGATAATGCCTTAGTGTAATACTTTCGCGCTTCGGCAAAGTTCTGTTTACTCCTAAAAATCTCACCAAGGATTCGGAAGGAATCAATATCGGTGGGGTCAAGCTTGATTGCTTCATTTAGGTCAGCGATCGCCGCCTCGGTATCGCCTTTGCGAAATTTTGTAAGGCCTAGATTACGAAAAGTCCCTACTGAAGAGACACCCATTCGAATAACTTTGTCAAAGTTATTTATGGCTTCTGTAAAGAGGTCATTAGCTTCATTTGCCCTGCCATTTTTTTGCTTCCTTCTTCCTAACTCACGCATCACCATCCCAAGATTCTCAATGGCGGCGGGAAACTCCGGCCTCAATTCTATTGCTTTGTTAAGACGTTTAATCGCGTTGTCATAATCACCTATGATAAATGATGTTTCCGCCCGATAAAATTCTATGAAGGGATCAACTATATCTTCTTGATAATGATTATTCTGCGCAAAACCAGCCAAGTCGATAAACAGGCTTGGCACGCTGATACCGAAGGATTCTTCCAACTCCTTCCTTAGATTCTTCTTATCGGCGCTGGGAATTGGGTGCGTGATTTTTTCCAGATCTCCTATTTGAGCCACCTTTTCTGTAATCTCAGATTCCGTCATAATTTCACGTGCATTAATTACGAACACACCCGATTGACGAATTATTCGTCGTTCAGCCGCGCCATGCATGATTGGCCGCCATATCATTGGTCCTTCGCCAATTATTTTTTCTATTTTCTGTCGATCTTCTATTTCCTGTTGTTCTCCCGTAACAGGTATTACAGGCATTGAAGAAGCCGGGCAGATGAAAATTCTTCCTCCTGTCTCGGTTCCTTCCCCCTCGCCAAGGGCGAAATAAAGCGCGACCAGAGGGTCGGTGGTGAAATCCAGCAAACAGGTCGCGGCGCCAAAATGCTGCAATTCGGCCAGCAATTCCAAATCGGAAAGCGGGCGCCCGTCACGAAACCCAAAACCCTTTTCCCTTGCCTTGTCCAATAGATCTTTGTGATGGTGCTGAACACAATTTTGCAGAGCAGTACCCTGTTTGACAGTTGGACCGACATTCCAAATCACTCTCCGTTCCGCACCGCTTTCCAACGTCCATTTGGCGTCGGACTGGCCGCGATAAATACATTCGCGGCCTGCAGTAATTTTTTTAATCTCCTGCAAATGCTCTGCAACACCCATTCTCTTTGGCTTTGGCTTTGGCTTTGGCTTTGGCTTTGGCTTTGGCTTTGGCTTTGGCTTGGCCTCACGTTCCGACACAGTTAAACCCCCTCCAATATCCGCTTAAGTTGCGCGAGAGTATCGGGGCCGAGTTGGATTTTCTGGCTCCATTTTTCGGGGTGTTCGCGGTCGTCCGAGCCATAGGTACGTAGGCTTAAAAACACCTGCCCAGATTCATTGCGCGCGAATTTTGCGCGCGCCACTATCTGCGTAGGGTCGAGGCGCAACTCTTCCTCGCCCTCAAAGTCGATATTGGTGATATATGCCATGCAAGCCTCCATAAGGTTTCGGGGACGCGAAACAGGAGACATTGACGCAATGGGCAAAGTATAGCCACGCGGCGCGCGCGGCGGCAAGGAGGTTTACCCCCTAAACCCCCTAATGCACCCCTCTAAATCACCCCCCTAATGCGCCAGAGGGCCGTTGCCGTGGCCCAAATTCGGGGCGTTTTTTATTGCCGTGTGGACATAGGCCAGCGCGTGTTCGGTGGCGGATTTGAGGTCTGGGGCATTGTCCGATGAGGGGTCGCCCGCAATTTGCGTGGCGAGTTGTCCGGCAATCGCACTTGCCAATGTACAGCCCGTGCCGTGCGTGTTGCGGGTTTCGAGGCGTTCATGCTCGAGCACTTCAAAGCCGGTTTGCAGCGCCAGCAAATCCGTGACGACATTTCCCGTGCCGTGCCCGCCCTTGATGAGCGCGGCATGGGCGCCACCGCTCATCAGCGTGTCGGCGGCGCGCTTCATATCGTCCAGCGTGTCAACGTCGCGGCGGGTTAAAAGCGTGGCTTCGGGCAGGTTGGGCGTGACCAGAAATGCGTGATTGACCAAAAGATCGTGCAGCGCGGAAACGGCGTTCTCGTCCAGCAGGCGGTCGCCGGATGTGGCGACCATGACCGGATCAACGACCATGGGCGCGCCCGCCTCGGCCAGTGCTTGCGCGACATGCTCGATAAGCGCGCGGCGGCTCAACATGCCGGTTTTCACAATATCTGTGCCGATATCTTCCAGCACGCTGGTGATTTGGCGCACCACAAAGGCGGGCGGCACATCCAAAATGTCTTGCACGCCGCGCGTGTTTTGCGCCGTGAGCGCGGTGATGGCGGTGGTGGCATATGCGCCTTGCGCCATGATGGATTTGATGTCGGCCTGAATGCCGGCCCCGCCGCCGCTGTCAGACCCGGCAACGACCAGAACCCGGCCCTTTTGTGATGCCTCTTGCCTGCTCGCTTGTCCGTCCGCTTGTCTATTCACGCCGCGACCGACTGGATGACACCCACAATTTCCGCCACGAGGTTTTGCACCAGCGCGGCGTCGTCGCCCTCCGCCATAACGCGGATGAGCGGCTCAGTGCCCGATTTTCGGATAACCAGCCGCCCCTGATTGCCCAGCCGCTGTTCGGCGGCGGCAATCGCGCTTTGCACTTTTTCGTTTTCCAGCGGCACGCCGGTTGAAAAGCGCACATTTTCCAGAATTTGCGGCACCGGCTCGAAAACCCGCGCCAGATCGCCAATGGGCGCATCAAGCTGTTTCATCACGGACAAAACCTGCAAGGCCGCAATGAGCCCGTCGCCGGTGGTGGAAAAATCCGACAGCACCATATGGCCCGATTGTTCGCCGCCCAGATTAAACCCGTGCTGGCGCATATGCTCCACCACATAGCGGTCGCCCACGCGCGTGCGCGCCAGCCCCAGCCCTTCGCCCTGCAAATAGCGCTCAAGCCCCAGATTGGACATAACAGTGGCGACAATGCCCGGCGCGCTTAAACGCTCATGGCGGTTCCAGTCGGTCGCAATCAGCCCCATAATCTGGTCGCCATCGACAATGCGGCCGTTCTGGTCGCAAATGATGAGGCGGTCGGCGTCGCCGTCAAGCGCAATGCCGATATCGGCTTTTTGCGCGCGCACCGTGTCGGCCAAAAGGTCGGTATCGGTTGAGCCGCAGCCTTTATTGATGTTGAACCCGTCCGGTGCCACGCCGATGGGGACAACTTCGGCCCCCAATTCCCAAAGCGCGGTCGGAGCGACTTTATAGGCGGCACCATTGGCGCAGTCGATCACCAGCTTGATGCCGTCAAGCGTCAGATGGCGCGGAAAGGTGCGCTTGGCAAATTCGATATAGCGCGCCTGGCTGTCGTCGATGCGTTTGGCGCGGCCCAGCTCGGCAGACACGGCCAGTTCGCTATCCATCGGCGCGTCCATCAGGGCTTCAATCTCATATTCAATTTTGTCGGAAAGCTTAAAACCATCCGGCCCGAACAATTTGATGCCATTGTCCTGATAGGCATTATGCGAGGCCGAAATCATAACGCCGATATCAGCGCGCAGCGAGCGCGTGAGAAAGGCAACGCCCGGCGTCGGTATCGGGCCAAACAAAAACACATCCATACCCATGGAGGTGAAACCGGACACCAGCGCCGGCTCAATCATATAGCCCGACAGCCGCGTATCCTTGCCAATCACAACCCGGTGACGATGCTCGCCGCGGCGAAAATAGCGCCCCGCCGCCAGCCCAAGACGCAGCGCCATTTCAGCCGTCATGTTTTCGGCGTTAACGCGCCCGCGTATGCCGTCTGTTCCGAAATACTTACGAATCATAATGTCTCCGACGCTCTCGCAATGGCTTATGACCGATTTCAGCCGCTCTAGGCAAGTAACAAGCTGTTGCAGCACGTTACGCGCCGCTTTGGGCCTGCTCCGGCGCAACAGTACTCAAGTGCTTACGAAAAACTGTCCAGATGCCCGACGACTTTCGATGCCTGATCCAATTGCCCGACATCATGCGTTCGAATGTAATCTATGCGTTGGCGCGCGGCAAATAATTCAGCCGCGAGGGAGGCAGGCCCCGCCGCTTCCGGCGGGCAATCAACCAGCGCGCGCAAGAAACTTTTGCGCGACACGCTCAGCAATACCGGCAGGTCAAAGGCCCTTTTCAGGCGGTCTATCTGGGCCAGCACTGCCCATGAGGTTTCCGGCCTATTGCCCAGAAAAAAGCCCATGCCGGGGTCGAGAACCATGCGCGACGGGTCAACGCCCGCGCGCGTTAAGGCTTCAAGCCGCGCCTCGAAAAAACTCAGAATATGCTGCCAAATGTCGCCGTCGGGCGGCGCGGTGCGCGTGGCAATGCCCTTGGCTTGAATTGCGTGCATCACAACCAAACGGCACGGGCCGTCGGCCAGTAATTCATGCATGTGCGGGTCGCAAAAACCGTTAATGTCGTTCAGCCAGTCGGCACCATGCGCCAGCGCCCATTTTTGTGTTTCGGGCTGAAAACTGTCGACGGATAACGGACGCCCCAGCGCACGCAAGCCCGGCCAAATGGCGGATAGGCGCTCGATTTCTTCTTCCGCCGAAACATTGCGCGCATCTGGATGGCTGGAAGCCGGGCCGATATCAAGCACATCGGCACCCGCGGCCACAAGGCTGGCGGCATGGGCTATTGCCGCTTCGGGGTCGAGGAATTTACCACCGTCGGAAAAGCTGTCTTCGGTAATATTAACGATACCGAATATGTGCGGGCGATATATGTGCGGACGGGGCGCGGTCATGTTGCGCCGACCCGTCAGGTGCCTTGCGGTTCGGGATCTCCGAGTTGACCACCGGCCCCACCCACTTTCGGGAAGGGCGAGGCTGGCCCGCCGGCACTTGGATTATTATCCGTGTCGTTGCGTTCCGGCGGTGTGCCGTTCAGCAAACCACTGATTTCATCGCCCGTGAGCGTTTCATATTCCAGCAAACCCTTGGCAATAGTGTGCAGGTCATCCATTTTGTCCTGACAGATGGTTTTGGCCTGTTCGTAGCCTTCTTCCACCAGACGCCGCACCTCGGCGTCGATTTTGCACTGGGTTTCTTCCGACATGTTTTGCTGGCGCGCGACCGAATGGCCCAGAAACACTTCCTGCTCGTTCTCGCCATAGGCCAGCGGCCCCATTTCCTCGCTCATGCCATATTGCGTAACCATGGCTTTAGCCATATTGGTCGCCATCTGGATGTCCGAGGAAGCACCTGAGGTCACTTTTTCGTGGCCGAATATCAACTCTTCGGCAATGCGGCCACCCATGGCAACCGCGAGGTCGGCTTTCATTTTGGCGCGCGTTACCGAGAGCTGGTCACGCTCGGGCAAGCGCATCACCATGCCCAGCGCACGCCCGCGCGGAATAATCGTCGCTTTGTGCACCGGATCGGAGGCCGACATATTCATAGCAACCAGCGCGTGGCCGCCTTCGTGATAGGCGGTGAGGCGTTTTTCCTCTTCCGTCATCACCATTGAACGCCGCTCGGCACCCATCATTACCTTGTCTTTGGCGTCTTCAAATTCCTGCATCGACACCAGCCGCTTGGCGCGTCGTGCCGCCAAAAGTGCCGCTTCATTGACCAGATTAGCCAAATCAGCGCCCGAAAAGCCCGGCGTGCCGCGCGCAATCGTGCGCGCTTCAACGTCTGAGGCAAGCGGTGTCTTTTTCATGTGCACTTTTAAGATTTTTTCACGCCCAATAATGTCCGGATTGGGCACTACCACCTGCCGGTCAAACCGGCCGGGGCGCAACAATGCAGGGTCCAGCACATCAGGGCGGTTGGTGGCGGCGATGAGAATAATGCTCTCATTGGCCTCAAACCCGTCCATCTCGACAAGCAATTGGTTCAGTGTTTGCTCGCGCTCGTCATTGCCACCGCCCAGACCGGCACCACGATGGCGACCCACCGCGTCAATCTCGTCGATGAAAATAATGCACGGCGCATTGGTTTTGGCCTGCTCGAACATGTCGCGCACGCGGCTTGCGCCAACGCCGACAAACATTTCGACAAAATCCGAACCGGAAATTGAGAAAAACGGCACATTCGCTTCGCCCGCAATCGCGCGCGCCAGCAATGTTTTACCCGTGCCCGGAGGCCCCACGAGCAGCGCACCCTTCGGGATACGACCACCGAGCCGCTGGAACTTCGCCGGGTCTTTCAGAAATTCGACAATTTCCAGCAAATCATCCTTGGCTTCATCAATGCCAGCAACATCGTCAAAAGTTACCCGACCATGGGCTTCGGTGAGCAATTTGGCCTTGGATTTGCCAAAGCCCATCGCGCCGCGACCGCCGCCTTGCATCTGGCGCATGAAAAACACCCATACACCGATGAGCAACAGCATCGGGAACCATGAAATAAGGACGCCCAGCAGGGTTGGTGAGCCGGAGCGGTCGGGGCGTGCGGTAATGGCAACGCCGCGCTCTTGAAGGCGCTGCACCAGCGACGGGTCGTTTGGCGGCGCAAACGTCTTAAACGATGAGCCATCGGAGTAATGCCCAGAAATAGCATCGCCCTCGATAGTAACATCAGCGATGTTTCCGGCATCAACCTGCGCTGTAAATTGCGAAAAATTAATCTCATTGCTCGCGGCATTGCTGCGCGGCCCCTGAAAAATGTTGAACAGGGTAAACAGCATTAGGGCGACAATGACCCAGACCGCAAAATTTCTCATTCCGCTCACGATTTATACCTTTCTTGCATCCCTCGTTAACTTCAAAGACGCCTCTCGTACTAAAGTAAATATAGGTGGAGGCATGCCACATTACCACCCCGCCATCGCGCTCAGGTCGCGCAAATAGGGCGCACCCGGCTGCCATGCCACCATGTTAACCGGATTTTGGTGCGCCAAAACCGGACATGAAACCAAACCCGTCATATCAAAAACCGCCGGTAAAACATGGAGATAGCACCGCGGCACGCCTTTTGGGGCCTGCAATCCGGCGCTTTCAAGCTGGGCCAAACCAGCAGCCCCCAAGGGCGCGGCAAAAAGACCCGCTTTTGCTTTTTTACCTTTGCGAATTTCAACAAAAAACCGGCGATCCCAGACACTGCCGGTGCGCGAAAGCGGCATGGGCGGCACGCCATCCAGCGCCGCGGCTTCGCGCCCGATCATAATATCGCTGCCCCGCCAGCGGATCATGCACCCGCCCAGCGTATGCCCGCCATGAGTTCGTGCCGCCATCAGCGCATCGGCATGGGTGAGGCTCGTCTCAGATGGCGCGAATTTGACCGGCCCGATGCGCGCCATCACTTGAGCCAGCACGCGCGCGCGCAACAGCGTCGGCAGGCGCAAAAAAGCCGCCCTGTCGAGGCTATAAAACCCACAAAAATGATAGCCGCCATGCGCCAGAAGCCAATCGGCCACTTGCGCGTCCAGATAGTCGCGCATCTGGCGCATATTGGCCGATGTCCGCGCCAGCGCCGGCGCGGTCAGCCCCAATTCCTCAAGCATATTTGCCGCCTGCCGCCAGCGCACCCGCTCATACTGATCGTCTTGATTGCTGGGGTCTTCAATCCAGTCGAATTTGGCCCGCTGCACCACGCGCGCCAAAAGCGCCGGATCGGTATCCAGAAACGGCCTTAAAATTTGCAAATTCCCCGCCGCGGTTTCCAATTTTTGCACGCGCGCCATGCCCGACAGCCCGTCAACGCCGCTGCCGCGCGCCAGCCGCATCAGCAATGTTTCGGCCTGATCGTGTAGATGATGGGCAACAATAAGAGCGGGAATTTTGCACGCCGCACACCAGCCAGCCATGAGCCGATAGCGCAATTCGCGCGCCGCCTGCTGGATGCCGCCTGCGCCCAACGGCGCATCTGCCCGCAAAACTTTATGCGGCAAGCCGACCCGTCGGCAGGTTTCGGCCACAAGGCGCATTTCGTGGCGCGCTTGTTTTCGCAAACCGTGATCGACACTGACGACATGAAACTTCGGGGCATTTGGTTTTTTTTGAGCCGCCGCAGCCAACGCGACAAGCGCCATCGAGTCGCGCCCGCCCGACACGGCCAAGGCATAATGGGCGTGCGGGGCAAGCTGTTTCAGCGCCGCGAGAAAGCGCGGCGCGGTGGTCGGTGGTTTTTTTTCAGGACGCGCAGCCGACACGGGACTTTTCAATCTGCGCGCGCTTGGTAATCGCCTGCGGCGCTTGAGGGAATTTCACGGCCAGTTCCTTAAACGCATCGCAACTGGTTTTTTTCTCGCCCATTGCGGCCAGCGTCATACCCAGCTTCAAAAGACTGTCGGGCGCCTTGGTGCTTTGCTGATAGGTCGTGTAACCCGCCAGAAACGCTTCGGCCGCCTGCTTGAACTGGCGGCGCACATAAAATGTCTCCCCCAGCCAGTATTGTGCATTGCCCGAAAGCTTGTGGGCAGGAAAGCGCGTGAGCATCTGCTCGAAATCGGTTTGTGCGCCCGAATAAGCACCGGCGCGCAAATCCGCCAAAGCGCGTTCGTAGAGGTCTTTCGGGTCATTGAGCGGGGGCCGCATAACGGCTTCTCCGGCAGTGTTTTGGGTCGCCAAATCGCCCTCGCCGATGAGCGCAATGCCCACCTCACCCTCGCTTACCGGCGCATCGAGCTTTTCGACCGGTGTTGCCATGCGAATTTGACCCAGCACTTCCGGCTCTTCTGAAGGCATGGCATCGGGGTCGCGCGCGGCGCGGCCCATTGTGCCTTCGATCTGCTGGAAGCGAAACTCATTGTCCAGGCGCACGGTTTCAACCTGCTGCATCAGCTTATCCAGCGATTGCACAAGCTCTGCCGTTTGCCCGCTCACCTGCCGCAGATTTTCCTCAATTGTGCTGAGACGCAGGCGCATGCCTGCCGCTTTCGCAGGGTCAGCAAAAGGGTCGGCTGTCTGCGTCGGGGCAGCAACACTGGCACTTGGAAGCCCTACATCGCTGGCCGGCCTGACGCCCAATTCACCGATTTGCAGCGCCATTTCTTCCAGCCGTTGGTCGATTGTGCGTAGCCGCGTCATTTGCTGGCGCATCATCAGCGTGCGGTCAGCCGTCATGCGCTGCTCCAGTTCGGCAATTTTCGCTTGCAGCGCCATTAGGCTGTTTTCGCCACCAGCCTGCGTGTCGCCAGCATTGCCTGCACCATTCGGGCTTGGCACGAGCGGTGCTAACGGCGCTTCGATAACGGGCACCTCGATGAGCGGCACCTCAACTGGCGCGTTGCGCGCAGGTGTCTCTTGCGCCAGTGCGATACTCGGCCAAACCGACGCCAGCCCCAGACAGGTCACTAATACGAAGTTTTTCATAAGCTCAACCATGCACCAAAATGCTGGCAAAAATAGGGCAAAAAGCAAAGGGCGCCTGAAAAGACGCCCTTCACATAGAAATTATCCAGAACTAGCGGATGGTTGAAACCGACCGGCGGTTTTTCGACCAGCAGCTTTCTTCCGAGCACAAGGACACGGGACGCTCTTTGCCGAAAGAAATTGTCCGCACACGGCTAGCGTTTACGCCCTGAGAAATCAGAAAATCACGCACGGCATTGGCACGACGCGCGCCCAGAGCCAGATTGTATTCGCGTGTGCCGCGCTCGTCGGCATGGCCTTCAATGGTCAGATTAATACCGCCATTTTGGTTCAGCCACTCAGCCTGACGCACCAGTGTTCCACGGGCCGAGGCATCAAGGATAGACTGGTCTGTCGCAAAGAAAATCCGGTCGCCAACATTCTCGACCAGATATTTAGCCGATGCCGACCCCCCCGCCGCTGCGGATGAAGAAGCCGAACCGGAACCAGATGTGTAGTTTGGCGCGGCGCATGCTGCAAGAATGCTGGCTGCAAAGCCAAAAGCCGCAATTTTTTTCAAAGTTGAATAAATGGTCATCATGGGCTTCCTTCCGAATAAACCGATATGAACTGTACGAGACAACGTTTTATAATAACAAAACAAAATAGACAGTTTTGTTAAACCAAAACCACGAAGAAATGTAAACCTGCAAACGCGCGGTTATCGCAAACCATATACGAAGATTAGCGGATAAGCGGCGACCAGGCCGGGTCTGAGGCCCAGCCATCCACCGTGACAGGCTGTTCATTATAGCCCGTTACATCGACCGTCCATAATTTAGGGCCGCCCTCGGCGCCCTTGCTTTCGCGGAAAAACGCCAATACCCGGCCATTTGGCGACCAAGCGGGCCCTTCATTGTGAAAGCCTTCGGTCAAAATGCGCTCGCCGCTGCCATCGGTTTTCATCACACCGATGAGAAACCGGCCCTTATAGGTCTTGGTGAAGGCGATCAAATCGCCGCGCGGCGACCAGACAGGTGTTGCATATCGGCCCTCGCCATAGCTGATGCGGCGCACATTCGTGCCATCGGATTCCATAATATAAAGTTGCTGGGTGCCCATGCGATCGGACTCGAAAACGATTTGGCCGCCATCGGGCGCGTAGCACGGCGCGGTATCAATGGCGAGCGATGAGGTGAGCCGTCGGGTTTCGCGGGTTCGCAAATCCATTGTGTAAATATTTGAATTGCCGTTGCGCTCAAGGCTCATCACAATTTTCTGGCCGTCGGGCGAAAACCGTGGCGCAAAGGTCATGCCCGGAAAATCGCCGACCACCTCTTGCTGTCCGGTCTCGATATTCAGCAAATAAACCCGCGGCTTGTTGCGATAATACGACAGATAGGTGATTTCCTGCGCGGTTGGGCTGAAGCGCGGGGTCAGCGCCAGCGCCCGCCCATCGGTCAGTTCGCTGCGCGCATAGCCGTCCTGATCCATAATCGCCAGCCGCTTAACGCGCTTGTTTTTGGGCCCGGACTCAGACACGAAAACAATGCGCGTGTCGAAATATCCGGTTTCTCCGGTCAGGCGCTCATAAATTGCGTCGGCGACAAGATGGCTGATGCGCCGCCAGTTTTCCGGCGTGGTGAAAAATTGCAAGCCTGTCATCTGCTGCTGCGCGACCACATCCCACAATCTGAACTCGACGCGCAAGCGACCGTCATTCTGGCGGATGGCACGGCCAGTTACGAGCGCCAGCGCATTGACCAGCCGCCAGTCACGAAAGCGCGGGCGCACATTCACATCAACCTGCGATTCAATAAAGGCGGCGCGGTCAATCGGGCGGAACAGGCCCGAACGCTCCAAATCCGCCGTGACAACTTGGGCCAGCTGCATGCCGACCCCGTCTTCACTAACAAAATCCAGCACCGCAATGGGCAGCGGTTCGACATTGCCTTGCGTGATATCAATCTTCAGCGCGGCACTTGCCGGCGCGCCCGCAAACACTGTCAGCGCGACCAGCCAGCCCATAAACTCACGAATACCCATAGAACAACCCTTCCTGCTAACCCCCCAGCATTTTGCCGGGATCAAATTTTAACTCAATGTCGCGCCACGCCGCATATTTTTCGGGCGGCATTTTAAATGGCTGGCAGCGGCGAATAGCGCGCAACACGCTTTCAGCCGCGGCGCGGAAAAACGGGTCGCCCAATTGCGCGCGGTTCATCACTTTCGGGCCCGCCGAAATCATGCCGTTCGGGGCCAGCGATACGCGCACCTGCACAATCAAATCTTCGGCATTGCGNGCNCCCGATGGNGGNTTCCAGCAGCGCCGCATCTGGGCCCGAAAAGCGTCGATTTCATTCAAGGTCAATCTGATATTTTCGGAAACCNCNTCTGCGTCCGCTTCNGGTTCGGCCANCGNTGGTGTATCGGGTGTTTTGTTNAGCAATGCGCGNATCTGCGACACATCCAGNACAGGTTTNGGCNTGGGCGNNGCNGGCCGCGCNACGGGCCGCATCTGCCGGANAGGGCTGGNTTCAGCCGGTNCTTTTTCAACCGGCTCGGCGGCGGTTTTGTCGACCGGCGGTTTTTCGCGCNNCGGNTCNGGAAGCGGCATGNCCTCGGCCGGNGCAGGCGGCGGCGGGGCCGTCTCGCGCGCNGCAGNCGGGGCCGGTTTTGCGGGCGCNGGCTGTTGTTNNAGAATTTCTTTTTTCGGTTTGTCGCGCGTCAAACGGGTGAACTCTTCNNCCGTCACAATTTCCACCGGCAATAGGGCATCATTGGTATCAAGCGTCGTCATCATCGGGGTCCACAANCCGACCCCCAGCGCCAGCGCCACATGCAGCCCAAGNGAGGCGGATATGTCACGACTGGCAATCACGGGGGCTATTTGCGCCCGCTATCTTGTTCGGTGACGAGCGCAACGCGNGTAAATCCGGCATTATTTATGCGCGNCACCACCGCCGCCACGCGCCCGTAAGCCACATCACGGTCGCCGCGCACATAAATTCGNTGGTCATATCCNGTGCCGATCANGGCCTTCAGGCGCGGCACNAAATCGCGCAGCTTAACTTCCGTCTCCTCGATAAAAATCTGGCCGCCNTCNTTGACCGAAATCGCCAGCGGCTCCTCGTCGCCCGTCAGCGCCTGCGCGCCAGCCTTGGGCAGATTGACCGGAACGCCCACCGTCAGCAGCGGCGCGGCCACCATGAACACAATCAGCAACACCAGCATCACATCGACCATCGGNGTCACATTGATCTCGCTCATCGGCTGGTANCGCGGTCGCCNTTGCGAGGCTGGTNTTTTCTCGGAAGTCGACATNCCCATCGCTTTTATCCATCGTCCNACTGGCGCGCCAACAGCANGGNAAAATCATCTGCAAACAAATCNAGNCGCNCGCCGAAACGGGTCANGTCATGGGAGAATTTATTATAGGCNATAACGGCTGGTATGGCCGCCAGCANCCCCAGACCNGTGGCAAAAAGCGCCTCGGCAATACCCGGCGCAACCACGGCCAAATTGGTGTCGCGNGTCATGGCAATCGCCTGAAAGCTGTTCATAATGCCCCACACTGTGCCGAAAAGACCGATAAAGGGCGCGACCGCGCCGACGGTGGCTAAAAACAGCATCCGCCGCTCCAACAGCCCCATTTCGCGNGCCACGGCAGAGGTTAAAGTGCGCTCCACCCGCCGGATTAANTTGGNATTGTTCTGATTTTTCTTACCCGTCTCGNNGCGNGCAAACTCGCGCATGGCCGCAATGAAAACNCCCGACATCGGGTCAGGGCGACCGGAATTAACCCGGCGATAGAGGTTNTGCAGCGAGTCNCCAGACCAAAATTGCTGNTCGAAATCCTCGGCTGCCTTGTCGATACGCCGGAAAAGAAAGGTTTTTTCGAAAATAATCGCCCAACTCCATACGGATGACAAAATCAGGCCGATCATGACAANTTTGACAACAATATCGGCGCGNATAAACANCGCCCATAGAGANAAATCTGNGGCNGCGGCCAGTGCCGACGGCTCAAGGGCTACCGTTTCCATNNNATACCTTTCTNNNGTTGANACNAGGATTAACGCGAAATTGTGACAAAACTTGGGCTAGCGGGCTTCACCCGCNTTGCGGCGCNGTAAAATCNGGCGGCTTATCGGTCAGNCACGGCGCCATCAAATCGACCGTCTTGGCAGGCATGCGCCGCGGCTTGCCATCGAGGTCAATACAGGCCGCTTGAATTTCTGCGTGCCATAATAATTNCCCGTCACNACGAATGGNCTGCCAAGCNGTCAGACGCGGGCCCCGCGCGGCGGTGAAAATCGTTNCAACCACCAGCACATCGTCAATGCGGGCGGGCGCAACAAATTCGATATNCATGCCGCGCACCACAAANGCCANCGGCGGCTCATGCNTCAGCAGGTCGGAATGTATGACACCGGCAAGGCGCAAAAAACTGGAGCGCCCGCGCTCGGCAAATTTCAGATAATTNGCNTGATANACNACGCCNGAAAAATCGGTGTCCTCGTAATAGACGCGCACATCGAGTTTATGAATTTTGTCCGTGAATGCGCCGTCCATCCGNCCCGTATCCTTTATTCCTTGGCCGTNTCAAAAAGCTCGCCNTCATANCCGCGCGGCAAATCCANCCCCAAATGCTCAAACGCCACAGGCATGAGAACGCGGCCACGNGGCGTGCGATTGACAAAGCCGAGCTGGATCAAAAACGGCTCGACAATNTCTTCCAGCGCGTCGCGCGGCTCNCCCAGTGCNGCAGCCATTGTGTCAATGCCGACCGGCCCGCCCATGAATTTTTCAGCCATCACCTTCAAATAGCGGTGGTCGAGCGCGTCCAGCCCGCGGCTGTCAACATCGAGGCGTTTGAGCGCGCGGTCGGCGAGTTTCGCGTCAATGCGAGCCGCTTCTTCGAAACTGGCAAAATCGCGCACGCGGCGCAACAAGCGCCCCGCCACACGCGGGGTGCCGCGCGCGCGTCCGGCTATTTCGCGCGCACCGTCATCGGTGACATCCAACCCCATCAGGGCGCTGTTGCGGCGGATGATTTGCTCCAGCTCTTCAATGTCGTAAAATTCAAGATAAATCGGAATGCCGAAACGGTCACGCAACGGCGTTGTCAAAAGGCCGGAGCGCGTGGTGGCCCCAACAAGCGTAAACGGCGGCAGGTCGATTTTGACCGAGCGCGCCGCGGGGCCTTCGCCGATCATCAGATCAAGTTCGAAATCTTCCATTGCCGGATATAATATTTCTTCAACCGCCGGGCTCAACCGGTGTATCTCGTCGATGAACAAAACATCATGCGGCTCCAGATTTGTCAGGAGCGATGCCAGATCACCGGCTTTTGAAATGACCGGGCCGGAGGTCGAGCGGAAGCCCGCCCCCAATTCGCGCGCGATAATTTGCGCCAGCGTGGTCTTGCCAAGCCCCGGCGGGCCAGCCAGCAACACATGGTCGAGCGCTTCGTTGCGCCCGCGCGCCGCGCCGATGAAAACAGAGAGGTTTTCGCGGCCCTTTTTCTGGCCGATAAACCCGTCAAGCGAGGTTGGCCGCAAGGCGGTGTCGTGGTCGTCGCCGGACGCATCTACCAACCTGTCGGTCATTTCGCCAACTCCTTCAGGGCTTTGCGTATCAAGGTTTCGGCGCTCTCATTGGTATCACTTTCCGAGGCTCCCGCTGCCGCTTGCAAGGCGCGATGGGCTTCGGCGCGCTGATAACCCAAATTGGTCAGCGCCGACATGGCATCAAGATGGGCCTGCGAAGCCGTCCCGCCGGCATCGGCACTGGCGGCCACGCCAAAGGCGGCTTCGGGCACTTTGTCTTTCAATTCCTGTACAATGCGCTGGGCGACTTTCGGGCCAACACCGGGCGCGCGCGCGACCATGGCCTTGTCTTCGGCGGCCACGGCCTGCACAAGGTCGGCAGGCGACAACACACCCTGAATAGCCAGCGCAACCTTGGCCCCGACCCCTTGCACGCCCATCAGCAGGCGAAACCAGCTACGTTCTTCTTCGCTCAAAAACCCGAACAAACGGAACTGGTCTTCGCGCACATAAGTTTCAATCGCCAGCGACACCGCCTCACCATCAGCCGGACACCCGTCCAGCAGCCGCGCCGAGCCTTCGACCATATAGCCAACGCCGCCCACATCCACGAGCACCCAGTTCTCGCCGCGCCCATCGAGGCGACCGCGCAACCGCCCGATCATTTACCGACCTCCAAGGCCTGCGCCAGACGCCCGCCAAGATCTCCGGCATGGGCCAGCGTGACCGCCACGGCAAGCGCATCGGCGGCATGTTCGTCAGCCGGGCGCGCCTGTGGCAGCAATACTTTAATCATGGCCGCGATTTGCTCTTTGGCCGCATGGCCTGAGCCGGTTACTGCCCGTTTGATAAAATTGGGTGCATATTCATGCACCGGAATATCGCGGCGCGCGGGCACCAGCAGGCAAACCGCGCGGGCCTGGCCCAGCTTCAGCGTAGCGGCCCCATCGCGGTTGACGAAGGTTTGCTCAACGCCTGCATGGTCGGGGGCCCAAGCGTTAAACACCTCTTCCAGCCCGTTTTCGATTTGCAAAAGTCGTATCGGCAGCGCATCTGCCTGCCGAGAAGCGATAGACCCGCTCGCCACATGAACAAGCTTCGGCCCCGTGACGTCGATAACCCCCCAGCCGGTGAACCGAAGCCCGGGGTCAAGCCCGATCAGGCGATGGGTGGGGTTGGTGCTCATGCGACGTTTTCCCTCCGCTCAGATTGACAATTTTTCCATCACCTCATCGGCAATATCAAAATTTGCGTAAACATTTTGCACATCGTCAAGGTCGTCCAGCGCATCCATGAACTTCAGAACTTTCTCGGCAGCCTCGGCATCGACCGGCACATCATTTTGCGGTTTCCACACAATGCTCGCCGCTTGCGGCTCACCCAGAACACCGGCGAGCACATCAACCACGCCGTGCAAATCTTCCATCGAGCAGACGATTTCATGGCCGTCTTCGCCCGATATCACATCTTCGGCACCAGCTTCGATGGCCGCGTCAAACACCGCTTCGGCATCGGCGGCCTCCGGCCCATATTCGATCGAGCCGACCCTGTCGAACATAAACGACACCGAGCCGGTTTCGCCCATATTGCCGCCCGATTTCGAGAAGGTTGAGCGCACATCGCTTGCCGTGCGGTTGCGGTTATCGGTCAGCGTTTCGACAATCACGCCGATCCCGCCCGGGCCAAAGCCCTCATAGCGCACCTCGTCATAATTTTCGCCATCGGCGTCGGCACTTTTCTTAATCGCGCGTTCGATATTGTCTTTCGGCATATTCTGGGCGCGCGCCGCGAGAATGGCTGTGCGTAGGCGCGGATTTGAGTCCGGGTCAGCCATGCCCATTTTGGCCGCCACGGTTATTTCTTTCGCCAGACGCGAGAAGATTTTTGCGCGTTTTTTGTCCTGCGCGCCCTTGCGGTGCTGAATGTTTTTAAACTTGGAATGGCCTGCCATGGGGTTCAACTCTGCCAAAGTGAAAAGTTAGGGTCACGACACCCCGCCGAGGACGCCGAATCACTCGACATAGATTAGCCGTTCATCGCCGTACTGGAAAGCCTGCCGCCGAAACGAAGCGGCGCAATATCGACCGCCAGACCGGTTTTGTCATCGGTTTCAATCACCACGCCACAAAGCGTCGGCGTGCCCCGTGCCGGAGCGTAGCGCCCACCGCGCAATTTTGTCCGAAAGCGCTTTAACGGCTCTTCTTTTTCCATGCCGATCACGCTGTCATAATCACCGCACATGCCAGCATCTGTCTGATAGGCCGTGCCGTGTGGCAAAATCTGTGCATCCGCCGTCGGCACATGCGTATGGGTGCCAACCACAAGGCTGGCGCGCCCGTCGCAAAAATGCCCCATCGCCATTTTTTCAGACGTCGCCTCGGCATGCACATCAACAATAATGGCATCGGCCGCCTCACCCAGCGGGCACGCCGCCAATTCGCGCTCAATGGCGACAAACGGGTCGTCCAGCGTCTCCATGAACAACTGCCCCATGACATTGACCACCATCACGCGCCGTTCGCCCGCCTGATACAGATTGGCCCCGATGCCCGGCGTGCCGGATGGAAAGTTTACCGGCCGCAACAGGCGGTTTTCAGTGTCGATATAGCCTTGAATTTCCTGCTGATCCCAAACGTGATTGCCGGTTGAAATGACATCGACACCGGCCTCGAAAAAAGCCTCGGCAATGGCCGGCGTAATGCCGAAACCACCAGCGGCATTTTCGCCATTAACGATGACGAAATCGAGCGCCCATTGCTTGCGCCATAAGGGTACCTGCCGCAACACGGCTTCGCGCGCCGCGCGCCCCATGACATCTCCGAGAAACAAAATTTTCATTAACGCTCACCTTCACCACACGAGATTATCCGCGTCGGCGTCACCACCATATCAAGCGGCGCGTCGTGCGGTTCCACCGGACATTTTTCAACCATCTGCTCATCAAATGCCAGACCGATTGCACGCACATGACACTTTTTTCGCAACCCCGCAAGCGTTCGGTCATAATGCCCGCCGCCACGCCCCAACCGTGCGCCGCTTGCATCAAACGCCAGCAGCGGCAAAATTATCACGCTGGGGTGGCATGCAGGCGCATGTGTGTCGGGCGCGGTCATGCCTGCGGCATCGGGCACCAAATCCGTGTCGGTTTCAAAAATGCGAAAACTCAACGGGCCGTTTTCATGTGTCACGGGCAGCGCCAGCGGCACATTGCGGGCGCGCAAAAGCGTGATGAGGTCATTGCTAACGATCTCGCCGCCGGAAGCATGATACACCGCCACGCAGTCTTGGGTTGGGTCGAGCGGCACATGCGCGTCAATTTGGCGGGCAACATCGCGCGGCGCTGATGGGTGTTCGTGGTGCAGCAAACGGCGCAAGCCCAGCATGTGTCGGCGCATTTCTGATTTCGACATAAGCTCCCCCGTTTGCGCTGGCGTGAAATTAAAGTGGAACCGCCCTAACCGTCGCTTACAGTATCCTCGGAGACCTACATAAGTAGGTGGGCACCGTGTGCGACCGGCCACAACCGACCACAGTGACAGTTCCCGAAAGGATCGTAAGGCCCCGAGCGCAATGGTAAACGTCGCGTCGGGCAGTCCCACATGTCTATTTAGCTCTCATTCATCGGCGGCAAGTCAATCGCTTGATCGGATTCATCCGGCGCCATCATCGACAATAAGTCTTCGACGCGCTCGGCCGCCTGCTCAAGCGCACCGCTGACGGTTTCTTCCAACTCCTCGATGCGCGCGTGCAAATCTTGGCGCGCCGCGGTGGTTTTCTCAACCTCGTCGCGCACGCGCCCGATCTCGTGACGCAGGTCGCGCAATTCATTGCACATGGTCAATCCGGTAAGCACCAGCAAATGACTGTCGCCCGCACGGTGGCCCGACCCGACATCACGGCGTATATTGGCTATGCGGGTTGCCAGATCTTCTGCCAGCTGCTGAACCTGCGCCTCTTCGCCGTCACGACACATAATCTGAAACGGACGCGAGTTGATTGAAATGGTTAACTCGGCCACCTAGNCCNCCTCCAGCAAACTNTCAATTTGCCCCAGCACTTTTTCNATTTGCTGCGCGCCNCGGCGNCAGCGCGCGTCGAGTTCCTGATTGTNTTTTTTCAAGGCNGATACTTCAGCACGCAAATGNGCGCATTGATTATCCAGATCGGCGGATTTTTCGCGCGCCANATCTTCGCTCCGGCGGCTTTGATGCACCCCGGTTCCCAATTTTTCCAGCGCCGTATGCAAACGGTCCAAAGCAGGTTCGATTTTTGTCATTAAACACCTCTATCCACAACATAGTCGCTGGGNGGAAATAGCGTCAACAGTTGAACAGGGCGGCNTCGCACAAAANGGAGTTTTATTAGGGGACTTTTGCCAGAGAATCGGGCATTGACTCAGNGGNNGCAGACAGCCATTGTGCGGCGCGGAATTGAGCTGCCCGCCGAAACGGCGCCTTTTANATGTTTGAGGATCGCGATCATGCCAGCTTCCNGCGAAACNACCGATAATCGGAATANCAGCAAAGACGCACAAACCATGCCCTTGCGCGCGATGGCAAATGCCATTCGCGCCTTGTCCATGGATGCTGTTGAGGCGGCAAAATNCGGCCATCCGGGGCTGCCNATGGGGGCCGCCGACATAGCAACGGTTCTGTATACGAAATTTCTGAAAATCGACCCGCTGGCACCCGATTGGCCCGACCGCGACCGATTTGTTCTGTCTGCCGGTCATGGCTCGATGTTGCAATATGCGCTGCATCACCTGTTGGGCTTCAAGGACATGACAATCGAGGAAATTAAGAATTTCCGCCAGCTGGGGGCGCGCACAGCCGGGCATCCAGAATATGGTCATGCAGCAGGCATTGAAACCACAACCGGCCCGCTTGGGCAGGGCATTTCCACAGCCGTGGGCATGGCGCTGGCCGAACGCATGATGAATGCGCGCTTTGGCGACGACCTTGTCGACCATTTTACCTATGTGCTGGCCTCCGACGGCGATTTGATGGAAGGCATCAGCCATGAAGCCATCAGCATTGCCGGACATATGAAACTTGCCCGCCTTATTGTTTTGTATGACGACAATAACATCACCATTGATGGGTCGCTTGATCTGGCCGAGTCCGGTGATGCGCTGGCGCGTTTTGAAGCCGCGGGCTGGAATGCCATACGCATTGACGGGCACGATTTCGAGGCGATTGAGGACGCGATTGCCGCCGCGCAAAACAGCGACANGCCGAGCCTAATTGCCTGCCGCACCGTTATTGGCTATGGCGCGCCCAATAAGCAGGGCACATCCGGTGTGCATGGCGCGCCTTTGGGCGATGACGAGATTGGCCTGACCCGCGAAACGCTGGGCTGGGATGCACCGGCCTTCGAGATACCCGCAGAACTGCGCGATGCGTGGCGCATGGCTGGTCGCGCGCATGCGTCTGCGCGCAAGGCTTGGGAGCAGCGTTTGGCCGAACAATCTGCCGAAACGCGCAACCGCTTTGAGCGTGTGATTGCTGGAGAACTGCCATCAAGCCTTGATTCCGCCGTCGACAGTTACAAAAAACAACTGGCAGAAGAAAAGCCGGTTTGGGCGACACGCAAAGCCTCCGAATCCGTATTGAAGGCCATTGTGCCCGCCGTGCCAGAAATGATCGGCGGGTCTGCCGACCTGACCGGCTCGAACAATACCCGCACGCCCGAACAGGAAACCGTATCGTCAGAAAATTTCAACGGCAGCTTTGTGCATTGGGGCATTCGCGAACATGGCATGGCGGCGGCAATGAACGGCATGGCGCTGCATGGCGGCTTCATTCCCTATTCCGGCACGTTTTTGGTGTTTTCAGATTATTCACGACCGGCCATCCGGCTTTCGGCACTGATGGAACAGCGCACCATTCATGTCATGACGCATGACAGCATCGGCCTTGGCGAAGACGGCCCGACCCACCAGCCGGTCGAGCATTTGGCCGCGCTGCGGGCGATGCCGAACGTCAATGTTTTCCGGCCAGCCGACGCCATTGAAACGCTGGAATGCTGGCAACTCGCGCTGAAAGCAAAAAAGTCAACTAGCATTTTGGCGCTGACACGACAGGGCTTGCCGCCCTATCGCGATTATGAAGAGCGCAACTTATGTGCAGCCGGGGCTTATGAATTGGCCGCTGCCGGAAAAAACCCGCAAGTCACCATTATGGCGTCGGGCTCGGAAGTTCAGCTTGCCATGCAGGCTTTGGAAAAATTACGCGACCTCGATATTTCGGCGCGGGTTATTTCGGTGCCGTGCATGGAGCTTTTTGCCCAGCAAAGCCCCAGCGCGCAGGCCGACATTATCGGCGATGCGCCCTTGCGTATCGCTGTCGAGGCGGCAGTGCAACAAAGCTGGGACAGATATTTGCGCCCGGGCGATATTTTCATCGGCATGGAAGGCTTTGGTGCCAGCGCGCCTGCCGACCAGCTGTATCAGCATTTTGGCATCACGGCTGACGCCATTGTCGCCGCAGCGCAAAAACACATAGAAAACTAACGTCAGACCAAAAGAGGGAAAAATGGCAATTAATGTAGCGATCAACGGGTTTGGACGGATTGGCCGTCTGGTTCTGCGGGGGATTATCGAAAGTGGCCGCAAGGACATCAATGTGGTTGCCATCAATGATCTGGGCACCGTCGATGCCAATGCACACATGCTGCAATATGACAGCATTCACGGGCCGCTTAACGCCAAAGTACGAACGACAAAATCCGGCCTGAATATTGGCGGGCGCGCCATTAAGGTCATGGCCGAGCGCGACCCCGCCAATTTGCCGTGGGAGAAAATGGGTGTCGATGTGGCGCTGGAATGCACNGGCCTGTTCACCAATCGCGACGATGCCGCCAAACATATCGAAGCNGGTGCCAAGCGNGTTCTGGTCAGCGCACCGGCGNGCAATNCCGACCTNACGGTGGTTTACGGCGTTAACGACAAAAAACTGCGTAAAAGCCACAAAGTTGTTTCCAACGCCTCATGCACCACCAANTGTCTGGCACCNGTGGCGCAAGTGCTGAATAAAACTTGCGGCATTGCGCGCGGTTATATGACAACGGTTCACGCCTTTACNGGCGACCANCGCACGGTCGACACGCTGCACAGCGATTTGCGCCGTGCGCGCGCGGCGTCATTGTCGATGATCCCGACCTCTACAGGTGCCGCCAAAGCCGTCGGGCTGGTGCTGCCCGAACTGGCTGGCAAGCTGGACGGCACAGCCGTGCGGGTGCCGACCCCGAATGTGTCGATGATCGATCTGGTGTTCGAAGCCAAAAGCAAAACNACGGTTGAGGCCATCAATGCCGNCATTTCAAAGGCTGCAGNCGGCCCGCTTAAAGGTGTGTTGGGTGTGTGCGACNAGCCAATGGTGTCGATCGACTTCAANCACAACCCGCATTCATCGACCTTTGACCTGACCCAGACGCAGATTGTCGGCGGCAAGCTGGTGCGCGTTTTAAGCTGGTANGACAATGAATGGGGNTTTGCCAATCGCATGAGCGACACNGCCGTTGCCATGGGCAANCTNGGATAANTCTGGATACTCNATGCAAGACTTCAGGCCGATTGACCTGCTAAACGCGACNCATGAGCGGGGNAGCATTGTGCTTGTNCGCGCCGACCTNAATGTGCCGATTGACGATGCNGGANATTTNCGCGACGCNACGCGGCTTNNGCGGCTTTTGCCGACGCTNGAGACGCTGNCATCGGCTGGCATGNGGGTCGGTATTCTGTCACATTTTGGCCGTCCGAAAGGCGTCGCCGATGCAAGCCTCAGTCTGGGGCCCGTCGCGGCGGCCCTTGGGCAGNTAATGAGCGCAGAAATCGCTTTTGCNGAAGATTGCATAGGGCCGGCGGCAGCCGCAGCCCTGACCGGCTTGCCCGAAGGCGGCATTTGCGTGCTGGAAAACACGCGCTTTCACGCTGGCGAAGAAACCGATGACGCTGAATTTGCCGCCGCCCTCGCCGCGCCTGCCCAGGCTTATGTGAACGATGCGTTTTCAGCCGCCCACCGCGCGCATGCCTCCACGCACGCGCTGGCACAANTTCTGCCAGCCTATTGCGGGCTGGCTATGCAGGCCGAGCTTACCGCACTGGACAGCGCGCTGGGTAATCCGGCGCGCCCGCTGGTCGCTGTGGTCGGGGGTGCGAAAATTTCGACCAAGCTGGAGCTTATCGGCAATCTGACCCGCAAGGTCGACACGCTGATTATTGGCGGCGGCATGGCGAACACGTTTCTGGCCGCGCAAGGCGTTGAGATCGGCACCTCGTTGTGCGAAACAGGCATGCTTGATACGGCGCGCGCCATCATCGCCGAGGCAGAGGAAAACAATTGCCGTATTTTACTGCCCCGCGACGGTGTGGTGGCGCCGGCCTTTGCCGAGGGACAAACCGGCACACAGGTTCACATGGCCCAAGTGCCCGACGACCAAATGATACTTGATGCGGGCCCGCAAGCCGTCAAAGATATATGCGCCGCGTTTGACGACGCCCAGACACTTATCTGGAACGGGCCGCTGGGCGCATTTGAAATCGCGCCCTTTGATGCGGCCACCACCGCCACCGCGCGCCATGCAGCCGCACGCACCAAAGCGGGAGGGTTAAAATCTGTCGCTGGTGGTGGTGATACGGTGGCGGCGTTGAACCATGCTGGCGTGGTGGAGGATTTTTCCTATGTGTCCACGGCAGGCGGCGCATTTTTGGAATGGCTTGAAGGCAAAAAGCTTCCGGGGGTGGAAGCACTGACTGAACAAGAGGAGACAGGCAAATGAACAAGCAGGCACTGGAAACAATCGCGCAGGCAATGGTGGCGGACGGCAAAGGCATTCTTGCCGCCGATGAAAGCACCGGCACCATCAAAAAGCGCTTTGACAGTATCGATGTCGCCTCGACCGAAGACAATCGCCGCGATTACCGCGAAATGCTTTTCCGCACGGATGACGCCATGCGCGAGCATATTTCCGGCGTGATTTTATTCGACGAAACCTTGCGCCAAAAGGCTGCCGATGGCACCCCGCTGGTGCAGGTCATCGCAGATACAGGTGCCCTGCCCGGCATCAAGGTCGATGCTGGTGCCAAGTCTATGGCCGGACATGACGGCGAAATGGTGACGGAAGGGCTGGACGGCTTGCGCGACCGCTTGAACGAATATCATGCGCTTGGCGCAAAATTCGCCAAATGGCGCGCGGTCATCAATATCGCCGACGGCCTGCCAAGTGCCGGCTGCCTCGCCGCCAATACGCATGCGCTGGCGCGCTATGCGGCGCTGTGTCAGGAAGCCGAAATTGTGCCGATTGTCGAGCCGGAAGTCATTATGGATGGCGCGCACACGGTCGAACGCTGCTATGAGGTAACGAGCGCGGCGCTGACGGCGCTTTATGAACAACTCGCGCAACAGGGCGTGCATCTGGAAGGCACGGTTTTAAAACCCAATATGGTGTTGTCGGGCACGCAAAACTCGGCTCAGGCCGGCATTGAGCAAGTGGCGGAAATGACGCTCGATTGCTTCCATAAATGCGTGCCGCACGCTGTACCCGGCATTGTGTTTTTATCGGGCGGGCAGTCTGACCAAGACGCAACGGCGCATCTTGACGCCATGAATAAAATTGGCGCCCTGCCGTGGAAACTCAGCTTTTCCTATGGCCGCGCATTGCAGGCCGCGCCCCTCAAGGCTTGGGGTGGCAAGGCAGAGAATACCGCCACGGCACAAGCCGCCTTTGCCCATCGCGCCAAAATGAACGGGCTTGCCGCGCGTGGGGCGTGGTCGGCTGATATGGAATAGGCCTCAGGCGCGCATTTCAATCTGGCGCGNGTNCTAGTCCGGTGNGCGGGCACCGAANAAAAACTCTTTATTGCCTTGCGGCCCGANAATNGGGCTTGGAATNATTTCCGCATATTGCCAGTCGGGAAATGTCTCGGCGAACCATGCAANGAAGTCATNGCANACGCGCNCATGCACGCCCGNATCACTGACAACACCGTTTTTGCCAATCGCCGNGCGACCCGCTTCGAATTGCGGTTTGATGAGNGCAACCATCCACCCGCCGCGACCCAGCAATGCCATGGCGGGNGGCAGCACAAGCGACAGGCGAATAAAGCTGACATCGCAGACAAGGCAATNTAGCCGNTCTTCAGGCAGGTCTTCAGGANAGGCGCTGATNTGGTCGCGCGTGAGCCCCCGCGCATTGACGCCTTCCAAATTNCTNACGCGCGGGTCGGCGNGCAAATCTGGGTGCAACTGGTCATGGCCGACATCNACGGCATAAACATGNGCCGCGCCNCGTTTNAACAACNCATCNGTAAAGCCGCCGGTCGAAGCGCCCAAATCAATCGCGCGTTTNCCGGCGGGGTCATAGCCGAACACATCGAGCCCATGCGCGAGNTTNAGCCCGCCGCGNGACANATAATTATGGCCCGCCCCGCTCACCTTGATTTCAGCTTCGNGGTCGGTGGCGTGNGCCGCGCGCGTCATCACCTGCCCGTTAACCTGCACATGNCCGGCTTTGANNGCAGCCGTGGCCCGCGCCCGGCTTTCAAAAAGNCCGCGCGCCACCAGCGCGACATCGAGGCGGGTTTTAGGTGANNTTGGAGGGGGCACNTCANGCGCGCTTGGGCAATGTCGGTTGCNCCGCACCCTTGCCCATTAGCTCGCAAACCCGCNCGAAAANCTGTTCGGCGTTCAGACCNGCAACATCATACATGCTGGCCGGTGTGTCGTGGTCGATATAGCTGTCNGGCAGCACCATGGAGCGGAATTTCAAACCGCTATCAAAATGNCCCGCATTGGCGAGNAANTGCGCCACATGCGACCCAAAGCCGCCGACCGCGCCCTCTTCAATNGTGAAAAGTGCCTCGTGCTCACGCGCCATGCGCGCAATCAATTCAGTGTCCAGCGGTTTCATNAAACGCGCATCGACAACGCTTGTGCGCCAGCCNTCGGCGTCCAGCCTTTCGGCNGCCTGCACCGCCTGTTCCAGCCGCGTGCCATAGCTCAGAATACATATCCGGCCACCTTCGCGGATCACNCGGCCCTTGCCAATTTCAAGNGNCGCGCCGCGCGCGGGCAAAGCCAGCCCGATAGCTTCGCCGCGCGGATAGCGCACGGCAGACGGGCCCTCATCATAAAGCGCTTGCGTCGCCACCATATGCATCAGCTCCACCTCATCGGCAGCCGCCATCAGCATCATGTTCGGCACTGTGCCCAAATATGCCGGGTCAAACGCGCCAGCATGGGTCGGCCCGTCGGCCCCGACAAGACCTGCGCGGTCTATCGCAAAGCGCACGGGTAGGTTTTGCAACGCGACATCATGGATAATTTGGTCATAGGCGCGCTGCAGAAAGGTCGAATATATCGCGGCAAAAGGCTTGAAGCCTTCCGTCGCCAAGCCTGCGGCAAAGGTTACGCCATGCTGTTCGGCAATGCCGACATCGAAGCAGCGCGCCGGAAACGCTTCGGCGAACTTATCAAGGCCGGTGCCCGACGGCATGGCCGCGGTAATGCCGACAATTTTCTCATCATGGGCAGCCTCGGCAATCAACGCTTTGGCAAATACGGATGTATAGCTGGCCGCTTTGGGCTCCGCCTTGGACTGAACGCCTGTGACCACGTCAAATTTGGAGACGCCGTGATATTTATCGCTGGCCGCTTCGGCGGGCGCATAGCCGTGCCCCTTTTTGGTCACAACATGAATGAGCGTCGGGCCATCGCTGGTTTTGCGAACATTTTGCAAGACCGGCATAAGATGGTCGAGATTATGCCCGTCGACCGGGCCGACATAGTAAAAGCCCATTTCTTCAAACAATGTGCCACCGGTTGCGAGCCCGCGCGCATATTCTTCAATCTGGCGGGCTTTTTCTTCAATGCCGTCCGAGAACACGCCCGCCACCCCTTTGGCGAACCGGCGCATGGATTTATAAGTCGTGCCGGAAAGCAGGCGCGCAAGATAGGCGCTCATGGCACCAACGGGCGGGGCGATCGACATGTCATTGTCATTCAGAATAACGATCAGCCGGTTTTTCAACGCGCCGGCATTGTTCATGGCTTCAAACGCCATGCCTGCGCTCATCGCCCCGTCGCCAATGACGGCGACAACGTGATTGTCATTATCCATGAGGTCGCGCGCCACGGCCATGCCCAGACCGGCGGAAATGGAGGTCGAACTATGCGCCGCGCCGAACGGGTCGTAGACACTTTCCGCCCGCTTGGTAAAGCCGGAAAGCCCGCCGCCTTTTCGTAGAGTGCGTATGCGGTCGCGCCGTTCGGTTAAAATTTTATGCGGATAGGCCTGATGCCCGACATCCCAGATGATTCTGTCTTCGGGCGTGTTGAACACATGGTGCAGCGCCACGGTCAGCTCGACGACGCCCAGCCCCGCGCCCAGATGCCCGCCGGTTTCCGACACGGCCGCAATCGTCTCATGGCGCAATTCATCGGCAAGCTGGCGCAAGTCCTCACTTGGCAACCGGCGCAAATCCGCCGGATTTGATATCGTGTCAAGAAGAGGGGTCGGGCTCGTCATCGGGTTCCTCGAATTGAATTGGGGCGTTTGTATCAGCTTCGTCGCTGAATAACAAATGCGGCAGCTTCTCGCAGCGGGTCGGCGCGCTCGCCGAAGGCATCGAGATAGCCCACCGCCTGATGCGACAGTTGCAGCGCCTGTTCGCGCGCGCGCTCCACCCCCAGCAAAGAAACAAAAGTGCTTTTGCCCTGCGCCGCATCTTTGCCGACGGATTTGCCTAAAATATCCGCGTCGCCCTCAATATCCAGCACATCATCAGCGATTTGATAAGCCAGCCCGATATCATGCGCGAAGCCTGCCAGCGCGTGGCGCTCATTGGCCTCGGCACCGCCCAAAACAGCACCGGCATCGACCGCAAAACTGATGAGCGCGCCGGTTTTCATTTTCTGCAACCGCGTCAAGCCGCCAGCGTCCAGCGTGTCGCGCGCCGCCATCATGTCGATCATCTGCCCGCCGACCATGCCTTGCATGCCGGAGGCACGCGCCAGCCCCGTAACCAAATCAAGGCGCGTGGACACGGTGTCGTGCGTGGCTTCATCGGTCAATATTTCAAACGCAAGGCTGATCAGCGCATCACCGGCGAGTATCGCGGTCGCCTCATCAAAAGCTTTATGCAAAGCAGGTTTGCCACGCCGCACATCGTCATCATCCATACATGGCAGGTCGTCATGGATCAGCGAATAGCAGTGAATACACTCAATTGCGCTCGCCACCCGAATGGCGGCGGGCTCCGGCGCATCGAAAATTTGTGCAGCGGCCAGACATAAAAAAGGACGAAACCCCTTGCCGTCGCCAAGAACCGTGTATCGCATGGCCTCGTAGAGGCGCCCTTCATGTCCGTCGGGCACGGCCAAAAGCGCGTCTAACGTTGTGTTCACTTGCCCGGCCGCATGTTGCAACAGCTTTTGAAAGCCGGACATGTGTTTGCTCTATTCCTCGTCCAGCGGCTGCGTGCCCGCACCGCTGTCGGAAATTTTTTCGATCCGCATTTGCGCGTCGCACAATTTTTCGTCGCAAAATGCGCGCAACTGGCTGCCGCGCTGATAAATCTCAATGGACGCTTCAAGCGCAACATCGCCGCGCTCCAGACGCTCGACAATGGTTTCAAGCTCGGCCAGCGCCGCCTCGAAACTCAACGCGCGAATATCTTCTGCAATCTCGATTTTTCCGTCATCTGCCATCATGTCTCTCCATGCGCGTGGCTAGGCGGTGGTAAAATTATACACGCCATCATCATCTAATTGCATATTTACCAGCTTGCGGTGCCCCAGACACATCAAATGCGCGAGGCTTTCGCCCGTCGCCATGAAATAGGTCTCGGCGGTGATTTTGCGTTTGAACAGGGCTGAGAAAATCTCGCGGTCAACGGCACGGCGCGGGGTTTTGCAAACATCCAGAAGCCGCGTCATAGCATTTTCATGGCCGTCGACCAGCGCATCAAGGCGCGCATGCAGCCCGTAAAACGGCTCATTATGCGACGGCAGCACCAGCGTATCGGCTGGCAATTCTTTGCGTAGCCGCGTGCAGCTATCGATCCAGTCCTGCAGCGGATTGGCAAAAGGCTCGGTCGGAAACAAAGACACATTTGACGAGATGCGCGGAATAACCTGATCGCCGGAAATAAGCACGTTCAAATCGGCGCAATACAGACACGCATGTTCGGGCGCATGGCCGCTGCCGATTTCCACCCGCCAGATATGCCCGCCAATTTCCAGCTCATCATCTTGCTTGAGCCGGTTATAAGCCTGCGGCAATGGGAAAATATGCTGGCCGAAGCCGCCAAAGCGTTCGCTGTAGCGCGCCAGTCCGCTGTCTGAAAATCCAGCACGGTGATAAAACCGGATGGCTTCATCAGGCGCTTTGAGGCCGGTATCGCCGGCCATGGCGCGGCACATTAAATAATCGGTGCGCGACATGTAAAATTCGGCGTCGAACCGTTTCACCAGCCAGCCCGCCAGCCCGACATGGTCGGGGTGCATATGCGTCACCAGCACCCGCGAGATGGGTTTATTGTCCATAATGCCAGTAAACAAAGTCTCGTAATTCTGCCGCGCGCTGTCCATATCCACGCAGGTGTCGACCAGCACCCAGCTATCACCATCATCAATCAGCCAGACATTGATGTGATCGAGCATGTAAGGCAATTGCATACGCACCCAATACACGCCATCGGCCACGGCCAGCGCTTTGCCCGGTTCCGGCAATGTCTCGAAAGGATATTGCAGGCCATGTGCCTGCGGCTGCGATAGTTTTGTACTCACGATAAACCTCTTCGTCTTTTCCGGTTCGGAAAAAACGGTTTTTCAATTTGAAATCGGTGTACCATATTTACGCTGACTTCCAAAATTGAATGAAACGGGGACTTATCGTGACCACACCGCCGACCTTACGAAAAACGGCTCTGATTACGGGCGCTTCCGCTGGCATTGGCCGCGACTATGCCCGCTATCTCGCCGCCGAGGGGTATGACCTTATTCTGACGGCACGGCGCAAGGCGCGCCTTGAAGAAGTTGCCAGTGAACTGACAAGCGCGTTCGGTACGCAAGTGACCGTGCTGACAGCCGATCTGACAGACCCGACCGCGCCGGCGAAACTGGCAGCGCAAATCAGCAAAGGCGGGCTTCAAGTCGACTATCTCGTCAATAATGCGGGTTATCAGGTGACGGGGTTTTTCGACCGCGTGCGCTGGGATGTGCAGCGCGATATGATGCAGGTCATGATGACGGCAGTGGCCGAGCTTTGCCACATATTCGGGCCGGAAATGGCCGCGCGCGGCTTCGGGCGCATTGTCAATATTGCCTCTGTTGCCGCCTTTGTGCCGGGGCAAGCGGGCGGCGCGCTTTACCCTTCGGTTAAAGCCTTTGTCTTGCGGTTGAGCCAGAGCCTTGCCACCGAATATCACCCAGCCGGTGTGCATGTGGTGGCCGTGTGTCCGGGCTTTACATGGAGCGAATTTCACGATGTCGCGGGCAATCGAGCGCAAATGAACAAGCTGCCGAGCTTCATGTGGCTGGACGGGCCGCGCGTTGTCTCTGACGCACATAACACCGTTGAAGCTGGTCGCGGGCCGGTGGTGGTCAGTAGCTGGGTTTATAAAGTGCTGGTTACGCTGCTGCAAATCATTCCCGATAATTGGGTTGGTCGCCTTGCCGCGCGCGGAACGCGCAATGCAGAAGTTCGCGCCGAAGATGCACGCGCCGGGCCTGTATCGCCAGCCCCTAAAAAGCCCGCGAAAAAATCCTCTGGAAAAGCTTCTGGAACCGCAAAAACACCTGCGCGCACAACCACCAAGCGCGGTACGAAAACCGCCAAGCGCACCGGCAAACAGGCAGATAACGGGTAATCTTATGGCGGTGCTCGCGGCGACACACGCCAATATCACCCGTTGTGCCGAGCGTCTGCGCGCCGGCGATGTTATCGCCATGCCCACCGAAACCGTCTATGGGCTGGCGGCTGATGCCACCAATGCCGCGGCGGTTGCGGCTGTCTATGCCAGCAAAGCGCGCCCGAAAATTAACCCGCTCATCTGTCATGTCGCCGCGCCGGAAGAAGCTTTTAAACTAGGGGTTTTTAACGCCTCTGCCCAAGCTCTGGCCGCGCGTTTCTGGCCGGGCCCGCTGACGCTGGTTGTGCCGCGGGCCGCAATTTGCGCGGTTAGCGAACTGGCAAGCGCGGGCCTGCCGACGCTGGCCTTGCGCTGCCCCGACCACCCTGTTGCGCGCGCGCTGCTTGGCGAGACGGCACGGCCTCTTGTGGCCCCCAGTGCCAATCCGTCGGGTCAGTTGAGCCCGAGTCAGGCGCAGCATGTGAGCGCGCATTTGCCGGATATTGATGTGCTGGATGGGGGCCCGTGTGCTGTCGGGGTAGAATCGACCATTATCGGCTGTCTGGAAACAGAACCGACGCTGTTGCGCGCAGGCGGCTTGTCGCGCGATGTGCTGGAGGCCTGCCTCGATATGGCGCTGCCCGAATTGCCTGAAAATGCCGACCGCACGGCGCGGCTGGCGCCGGGCCGCATGTTGCGCCATTACGCCCCGCGCGCGCCGCTTTGCATCAATGGCGCGATGCCAGAAGGCGCGTATCTTCTGCTTGGCTTCGGGCCAAATGCGCCGGAAGACGCGGTGGAAAATCTGAGCCCGTCTGGAAACCTGAACGAGGCCGCCGCCAATCTCTTTGATTGCCTGCACCGGCTGGATGCGCGCGCCGTGGCCGAGGGTAAGGCCATTGTCGTCGACCCCGTGCCGACGGGCGGGCTGGGGGACGCCATAAACGACCGGCTGAAGCGCGCCGCGCAAAACGAGCCGTGATATTTGGGATGGGTTGTGTCAGCTCGAAAGATGCTGGACAAGCAGGGTCGGCACATCCAGACAATGCGATTTGACCGTGCATACGCGGGTGCCGGCTTTGCGGCCTTCGCGCACTTCCGACACCGCCACATTGCTTTCGACCAGACGGGCATGGGTCGCCTCAATGTCGTCGGTCTTCAATGCCAGCCCCCATAAATGATCAAGCTGGGCGTCGAATTTTGGCGCGCCGATAACTTCAATGCTCATATGGTTGGTGCGGAAAAACAGCATGTCGCCACCCCAATCGGGCCGCGATTGTTCGAGCGCCAGCCGGATGCCAAGCTGGGTGCCATAGAAATTTTTTGAGGCTTTCGTGTCGGAAGTTTGCACGACCACATGGTCAACTTCCGTGCAGGGACCCGCCCCAGCAATCGGCGCAATTTTGAGCGCGTCGGGGTCGTCATGGCGAATGGCGAAACTGAAAATGCCGCGCGCGGCGTCTTCCGGCCACACCATATTTTGCCAGCTGCGCTTGGCAGTCTCGGCAAGATCAAGCCCGTGCCCCGCCATCGGGTCACTAATGTCCAGACCAGCTTTGCGGGCATGGTCGATAAACGGCGCAATTTCGTCGACACCAAACACCAACCCCATCAGCCCCTGCCCCTTATCGGCAATATGCTGGGTCACGCGATCACCAGCCCAGCCCGACCCTTCGGCGGCCAGCAATTCGAGATAGGTGTTGTCGAGTTTGAACAGCGTGTTGGCACTGCCATAATCGGGGTGGCGCCCCTGCCAGCTTGGGTCGCGCCCCAGCATCAAAGCGTAATCATGGGTGGCGGTTTCCAGGTCAGAAACGGCAATAATAATATGGTCGACACACGCAGACATGAGCCAAACACTAGCAGGGCTGATGGCACGCGCCTAGAAGAAATCCAACTGTTCGGGCGCTTGGACGGGCTCGGTTTCCTGCCATAAATCAGCACCTTCGGCGTCGCGTTTATTCACGCGCTTTGAAACTGGCGTGCTGGTAAAAGCCCCCTCATCGGCTGGCTGCAACAGGCTTTGCAAAGCTGGCGCATCGGTTTCGGGGGTGGACAGCCAATCGGGGGCATTGGCGGGCGCAATCATGGCTGGCATGCGATGATGGATATGCGCGAGATTTTCAGCCGCCTCAACCGTCACCACCGCACAGCCTTCCACTTCGCTGCCATCTGGCCCTGCCCAGATATCCCAAATCGCGGCCATGAAAAACGGTTGCGCGTTCGCCTGCCGGATTAGATAAGGCTGACCGGATTTTCGTTCCCATTCGTAAAACCCATCGGCTGGCAGCAGCGCGCGCCGCCGCCGGAAAGCGTTTTTGAAACTGGGTTTGGTCTGCACGGTTTCAGCGCGCGCATTGATTTGTGGCCGCGCGCCCGGGCGCGACATGTAATCGGCGCGTGCCCATCCGGGCACCAGCCCCCACTGTACGGGATCAAGTCGGGGACCCGTATCCAATTGCGCTTGGTGTTGCCTGCGTATGAGGCTCACCGGCTGGCCGGGCGTAATATTGTAGCGCGGCTCTATGTTGGGCAGATTGACGAACTCGACAAATTGGCGAAGCGCCGTCGTTGGGGTCACCAGCGCGAAGCGACCACACATCACACACCCCCTTTTAGCGGTCGAACAATGTGTCCGGTCGCCACACCAAGGGCTGCGGCGCGACCAGCCGCTATTTCAAGCACCGCCGCAACCGGCGCGCGCGAGGTGGTGAGGCGGTCTGAATTTGTGTCATGGCGCGTCACAATGCTGGCAATGCGCCCGTCTGCGCCAATGAAAATCATATCGAGGGGAATGCGCGTGTTCCGCATCCAGAAGCCGACTTTGCGCGGGGGGTCAAACACAAACAACATGCCGGTATCGGGGGCCAGATAGGGAACATGCATGAGCCCGCGCGCATGGCCTGCCCGATCTGTCACACGGGCAACGGAAAACGCATGGCTTGTGCCGTTTTCGCCGATAATCTCAATGCGATAATTTGGTTCGAATGTGCGGGCGGGTTCAATATCGCTCGCAGGAATATCGCTCGCGGCAAGCGGCAGCAGCAGTGCGCCAAGACACACCGGCAGAAGCAGAAATTTGTGCCATATAGCCATCGCAAAACACTGCCATTGCCGCGCCGCAAGGTCAAAACAGTTTGTCATTTAACGGTTAATCATTGGCAAGTAATCATTGGCAAGCCGGGCCGGTTTGTTACTATGCCAAAAATTTTGGGAGGACATGTTTTGGCTTATAACGCATTTGATTTGACGGGCAAAGTGGCGCTGGTGACAGGCGGCAATCGCGGCATTGGGCTGGGCATGGCAAGCGCCATGGCCCAAGCCGGAGCCAATATCGCCATTTGGGGAACCAATGAAGCAAGAAACGCCGAAGCCGTTGCCCAACTGAGCGGTGAAACCGGCGTTACGGCTCAAGCCTGGCATGTCAATGTGGCCGATGAAGCGGCTGTTGACGCCGCCTTTGGCGAAACCGTTGCAGCCTTCGGGCGCGTCGACAGCGTGTTTGCCAATGCTGGCATCGGCAAGCTGGCCGGACCCTTCGCGCAAATGGACACACAAGCCTATCGCGATGTGCTGGCGGTTAATCTCGACGGGGTGTTTTTCACCTTGCGCGCGGCGGCCCGCCACATGGTCGAGCGCGCCGAAGCCGGTGACCCGGGCGGTTCGCTGGTTGGCATTGCCAGCCTCGCCGCGATTGAGGGTGCGGCCCGCAACCAGCATTACGCCGCCACCAAGGGCGCGGTCATCTCCATGATGAAAAGCATCGCGGTTGAACACGCCCGCTATGGCGTGCGCGCCAATGCCATCCTACCCGGCTGGATAGCGACCGACATGACCGAAGGCGCGCAGAACAGCCCAGCCTTTGCCGATAAGGTTATTCCACGCGTGCCCGCCCGCAGATGGGGCGAGCCGGAAGATTTCGGCGGCGTCGCGGTCTATCTGACCAGCAATGCCTCGGCCTATCATTCCGGCGACCTGTTCGTCATTGATGGCGGTTATTCGATTTTTTAGGCGTTAACGTCAATCACAACGCGACCACGGGTCTGACCGGCCAGAATTTTGCCACCCAGTTCCGGCAGGTCTGACAGGGTCGCCGTGCTGGTCATGGCGTCGAGCATGTCGAGGTTAAGTTCCTTTGCCAGCCGCGCCCAGGCTTCCTGGCGCAAGGCTTGGGGTGCCATAACACTGTCAATGCCGCGCAAGATAATACCGCGCAAAATAAACGGCATGACTGTAGCCGGCAGATCCGGCCCTTGCGCCAAACCGCAGGCCGCTACCGTACCACCATAACGTGTTTGGGCGATGGCATTTGCCAGCGTGTGACTGCCCACAGCGTCGACAACGGCGGCCCATTTTTCGGAATTCAGAGGAGGGCCTTTTTCGGAAAGCTCGGCCCTGTCAATAATGCGCCCGGCACCCAGCTTCGTGAGATATTCGGCTTCATCTGGGCGTCCGGTTGAAGCGACAACCTGATAACCGAGTTTTGACAGCAAAGCTATGGCAACGCTGCCAACACCACCTGCCGCACCCGTTACCAGAACTTCGCCGGCATCGGTCGGCGTGTCGGGCTCGATCGCCATGACGCACAACATGGCCGTGTAGCCAGCCGTACCGATAGCCATTGCGCGCGCCGCAGAAATATTATCGGGCCGCTTAACCAGCCAGTCTCCTTTGACGCGGGCTTTTTGCGCGTAGCCGCCAAAATGGGCCTCGCCGACGCCCCAACCGTTTAAAATAACCTCATCGCCGGGCTGAAATTGAGGGTTATCGGAACTCTCAACAGTGCCGGCAAAATCAATGCCCGGAATCATCGGCCACGCGCGCACCACAGGCACTGCACCGGTCAAGGCCAGCCCGTCTTTGTAATTCAAGGTCGAGTGCGACACGGCAACGGTCACATCACCGTCCATCAGCGCATCTTCGGTCATTTCAATGATTTCGTGCGACTGGCCGTCATCGGTTTTATTCAAACGCAGGGCGCGGAAACTGTCGGACATGAGGTGTTCTCCTTCAAGGGGGTAGGTTGGCAGAAATTAAAAATTAAGTATCAGACATCAAAAGCGATGGGCTGACCGGTTTCAGGTGTTTCGAGAATGGCGTCCCACATGACGCGCTGCCCGCGCACCATGGTGCCGACCGGCCACCCGCACACCGATTTTCCGGTAAAGGGCGACCAACCGCAGCGGCTGGCAATCCAGTCTTCTTCAATCGTGCGCGTCGCCGCCAGATCGACAAAGGTCAAATCGGCATGGTTGCCAATGGCAACTTCGCCCTTATTGACCAAGCCGAACAAGCTGCGCGCGCGATAGCTTGTCAGAAAAACAAGTTTCGCCAGCGACAGCTTGCCATCAGCCATATGGTTCAGCATGAGCGGCAAAAGCGTCTGCACGCCAGGCATGCCAGCCGGCGAATGCGGATAGGCATCGGCCTTTTCTTCGCGCGTATGGGGCGCGTGATCCGAGCCGATAACATCGACAATGCCCTGCTCCAGCGCTTTCCATAAAGCCGCACGGTGGCGACCTTCACGAATGGGCGGGTTCATCTGGGCAAATGTGCCCAGCGTTTCATAAGCCTCCGGCGCGGCCAATGTGAGGTGTTGCGGCGTGACTTCAACCGATGCGATATCACGGTTGGCGGCGAGTATCTGCATTTCCTCTTCGGTGCTGATATGCAGCACATGAATGTTTTTCCCTGCTTCGCGGGCCAGTTTCACAAGCCGCCGCGTGCTGCTGATGGCCGCTTCCGCGTCGCGCCAGACAGGGTGGGTTTCGACCTTGCCGGTTTCGGCCAAGCTACGTCTTTCGCGCAAACGAAATTCGTCTTCGCTGTGAAACGCCGCGCGCCGCCGGATCGATTTTAAAATATCGGCCACGCCATCATCATCGGGCACCAGCAAATTTCCGGTCGATGAGCCCATGAAAACCTTCACGCCGCACACGCCGGTCATTTTTTCCAGTTTCGGCAATTCAGCCGCATTTTCATGCGTACCGCCAACATAGAAGGCAAAATCACAATGCATACGATTGGTCGCACGCGCCACCTTGTCCTCAACGGCTTCGGCTGTGGTGGTGGGGGGCTTGGTGTTGGGCATTTCGAAAACGCCCGTCACGCCGCCCATCACGGCGGCCAGCGAACCCGATTGCAAATCTTCTTTNTGCTCNATGCCCGGTTCGCGGAAATGAACTTGCGTGTCGATGACGCCNGGCAAAATGGTGAGGCCGGTGGCGTCAATATGTTCGCGGCCCTGTTCGGCGCTGACACCGCCCAGCGCNGCGAAGCGCCCGTCCGTGATGGCNATATNGACCGCCTCGCTCGTTTCGTGCGTGGCGAGTGTGCCATTGGTTATGATGAGGTCGTAGACCGGTTCTNNCATGATAATTTTCCTTTACCTTTGATTAGCAAATGAAAAGGTGTTTGTCGTGGATTTTGCGCGCATTTCCGCCAGAATATCCNCCAGCGCGGCAACATCCCTGCCCGCATGTAGCACATAAGGAACCGAGATATCCTCGTCGCGCGCGTCCAGCCTGACGATATGGCGCGTTGCCGCCACCCAAGCCATGCGCGCCATCAGCCGGTCGGTGCCGACGCATAATGTGGCGCGGCGCAAAAGCGCNGCCCGCACGCCAACAGAAGCATCTTCAATGAGGCTTACCTGTCCGGCGGGCAGATTGGCGGCAATGTCCTGCATGCCCTGATGCGCGCGCGCCGCACCGATGACGGCCAGATGCCCGCCCGACAAAGGCCCGTCTTGCCCCAGCAGCAGCCACGCCAATTCCGCATAATCGCGCCCCGTCCAGCGCGCGCGATAAGCCTCAGTGGGCGCGAAGACAACCAGCGGCGCATCTGGCTCCACGGATTGCGGCAAGGGCAGTTGCGTATCGGGTGCCAGCCAAAGGCAGCCCGTTACCCGCCGCGCCGGACGTTCGGGGTCCGGCAGCGAATAAAGATGTTCGGGCAGAAAAAAATAATACCGATGCCGCGCCCATAAAAAAGACGCATAGCGCCCTTTGTGCCCGTCAATCACCCGATGCCAATATTTGCCGATGCACGCGCGGATGATTTTGAACCAGTCGCGCAAGCCACCATGTTCGGCGCGAATATGCATAATTTTCTTGGCCGGTAGATCAGCAAAAAATTCTGCCGTCTGCGGCGTGGCGTAAATATGGCAGACCGCGCTTTCATCTTCCTTGAGACAACGCGCCAGAACGCCGGTTGAAATAAATGCCGCCAGCGGATTGTCGGGCACAATGAACAGTATTTTACGGGCCATCTCCCTTTCACCCTACAAACCGCACGCGCAAGGCGCAATGCCCCGCAAAAGCAATGCCCCTTGAAATTCACCCACAAATAGGCACATCTAGGGCATGACAATTTATTGGGCACGCCTTGAAAACAGGGCCGTATTGAAGGTGACGGGGGCGGAATGCGAGGATTTTCTGCAAAACCTCGTGACGCAAGATGTCACGCGCGCGCAGCCCCAAGCCGCAGCCCTGCTCACGCCGCAGGGCAAACTGGCCTTTGATTTTATTCTTCAGCCCGCCGAAGACGGTTTTTTGATCGATTGCGCGGCCGATAGTGCCGAGGCTTTTGTAAAAAAACTGAACCTTTATAAATTGCGCCGCGATGTCGAGATCGCCGTGACCGAACTACCTGTGCAAGTGGTCTGGAGCGACCCATCCGACACGCAAGAACTTGAAATTGANAGCTTTTTTGAAGACCCGCGTTCTGCCTGTCTGGGTCTGCGGTGCCTCGGCGCGTGCCCTGCCGATCTGTCGGACTATACTGCTTCAAGCGCGCAAAACTGGGCCAAGTTTCGCCTGTCGCTGGGTGTGCCCGAGGGCCCGACGGAAATGCCGCCNGGCACAATATTTCCAATGGAGTTCGGGTTTGAGCGCATGGGCGCCATTGATTTTCAAAAAGGCTGCTTTGTCGGCCAAGAAGTGGCCTCGCGCGTGCATCGAAAAGGGAGTTTNCGAAAAACCCTGCATCCGGCGGTGTTTGATNNCGCCGTGCCGCCGGTCGGAACGCCGATTNTGAGCGACGATCGTAATGTTGGTGNAATTATTGCGGGGCAGGACAGCCAAGCGCTGGTTCTGGTTCGCACCGATNNGCTCACCGCTAGCTTGCGGGCCGACGGGTGCGCGTTTGAACTGAAGCCCGGTCTNTTCTAGACGCNAAAAGCATTTATTGTNTTTGGGCGCTGGTTTTGTCGAAATGACAGATTTAAGGTACACTGACACGNCGTTGTCGGGAGANAAGTGNCANGCCGTTGTCGGGAGATAGAAGATTATGACCAAGGTTCACATTACGGGCACGGGCCTGTTCACGCCGGAAGAATCTGTTTCAAACGAAGAGCTGGTCACGGCCTTCAATGCTTATGTTGAAAATTTCAATGCCGAGCACGCCGCCGACATTGAAGCTGGCANGGTTGAAGCGCTTGCCGCGTCCAGCGTCGCGTTTATTGAAAAAGCGTCCGGCATCAAAAGCCGGTTCGTGATGAATAAATCAGGCATTATCGACCCCGAAATTATGTGCCCGCGCCTNCCCGAGCGCAGCAATGACGAGCCTTCAATTCTGGCCGAAATGAGCATTCGGGCGACCCAGGAAGCCATGCAGCAAGCTGGCATTGAAAGCACGGATATCGACGCTGTGCTGGTGGCATGCTCGAACCTGCAGCGCCCCTATCCAGCAATCGCCGTCGAAGTGCAGGAACTGTTGGGCATTGACGGCTTCGGCTTCGANATGAATGTTGCTTGTTCATCGGCCACTTTTGGNATTCAGACCGGTTGCGACATGATCCGCTCGGGCAGTGCCCGACGCGTGCTCGTCGTGAACCCAGAAATTTGCACCGGNCATTTGAATTTCAGAGATCGCGACAGNCANTTCATTTTCGGCGATGTCTGCACGGCGGTGATTNTGGAAGGCGATGATGTGGCCGCAAGCAAGGGCGCNTTTGAAATTATCGACACNCGCCTCATCACCAAATTTTCAAANAATATCCGNAATAATTTCGGGTTTTTGAACCGCACGGCGCCCGATACGCTCAATGCCAAGGACAAGCTNTTTGTGCAAGAGGGCCGCAAAGTATTCCGNGAAGTGGTGCCGATGGTGGCCGAGCTTNTCGAGCAGCATCTGAACGATAATTCTCTGGCAGCTGGTGATCTGCGGCGTATGTGGCTNCATCAGGCCAATCGCGGCATGAACGATCTGATCGCCAAGAAAGTTCTAGGGCGCGAACCGAGCGATTTGGAACAGCCCACCGTGCTTGACGAATATGCCAATACCAGTTCAGCCGGATCCATTATTGCCTTTCACAAGCACAAAGAAGACTTTGACGCGGGCGANCTTGGCGTGATTTGCAGCTTNGGCGCAGGCTATTCCGCGGGCAGCGTTATCGTGCGNCGCCTGGACTGACCGACAGGCGATGAGCGGAGCAAAATNAGATAACGCCATGCAACACTCAAAGGCCGGCGANCCGCAAATTCTCATTGACCTCAGCACAGCAATTATCGGCACCGATGGCGGCATATTTCAGTGTCGGCTGGTGGAAGACGCCACCGACACCCAGCCGGGGCGTCTGCCGTTTGGCCCATTTGTGCCCGACCAGCACCGCACGATGGAAATTGGCNTGCGCCAATGGGTCGGTGANCAGGTCGGGGTCGCNCTGGGCCATGTCGAGCAGCTTTACACATTTGCCGATAGGGGCCGCCAGAACACCACGCCGNGCGCGCCGCATGTTGTGTCTGTCGGCTATNTGGCGCTCACCAATCAAACCGGCAGCCAGANCCANGCATGGCGNGATATTTACNGTTTTTTTCCGTGGGAAGACTGGCGCGACGGGGAACCNAGCATGCTGGCCGACATTATTTATCCAGCGCTCGATAGCTGGCTGGCGCACCACTCTGAACGGCGCGAAAGCGCGCGCCTTGCCTTTGGGCGCGACGGCCTGCCTTGGGGCGAAGAATATGTGCTGGAGCGTTATGAATTGCTTTACGAGGCCGGACTGGTCGCCGAAGCCTTCGCCGATGGGCGCGAAAACGCCGCGCCGACACAGCCCGTTCCGGGCGACGCATTGCAGCTTGACCATCGCCGCATTCTGGCAACCGCCGTGGGTCGATTGCGCGCAAAATTGAAATACCGGCCAGTGATCTTCGACCTCATGCCGCAAACTTTTACATTAACCCAATTACAGCACACGGCAGAAACCGTGCTTGGCGTTACCTTGCATAAGCAAAACTTTCGCCGGCTTGTGGAAAAATCCGGCTTTTTGGAAGCCACTGGACAAATGTCAAAAGCGCGGGGTCGACCGGCAGAATTATTCAAGTTTCGCCATCAAGAACGCTCCGAACGCCCGCTTGCGGGCTTGCGCGTGTCGCCGGGGCGTGCGCGCGCGTCCGATGCGTCGGATTAATTGCGGCAATCTGCCTGTCTTTGTTTGGTAATGCCTGTCGATTTGACCTTGCTTTTCTGTTGTGAAACCCCATATCCTTACTAGGTAGTTATACTCAATTTGAGTATAAATAAATGGGGCGAAGATGTTTACACCAAGCCAAGACCTTATTGAGGCAGGCACAAGCAACGTAGCCGGCGTGACCGGCGCGCGCATTCTCGAAGAAATGGACATCAGCTATAGCGCCGGACTTGCCAGCGACATGGCGCCTTTATACGCGCGTGTCGCCAGCGTTATCCCGTCGGTCGAATGGCCGTTTTTCGCGCCCTATATCAAGGCGATTAATGAGCTGAAACGCGAGAAAAATGCGGTGATCTTGGCGCATAATTACCAGACGCCGGAAATCTTTCACTGTATTGCTGACGTTGTTGGCGACAGCCTGCAACTGGCGCGCGAGGCTGCGCGTGCCGAGGGCGATATCATCGTGCAATGCGGTGTGCATTTCATGGCCGAAACATCGAAACTTCTGAACCCAAACAAAACCGTGTTAATTCCCGATATGGGCGCAGGCTGTTCGCTGGCGGAATCTATAACCGGTGCCGATGTGCGCGCCCTGCGCGAAGCGTATCCGGGCGTGCCGATTGTGACATACGTCAACACATCTGCCGCGGTGAAAGCCGAAAGCGATGTCTGCTGCACCTCCTCAAATGCCAAAAAAATCGTCGAGGCGATGGGCACAGACCGCGTCTTATGCATTCCGGATGAATTTCTAGCGCAAAATATTGCCCAAGAAACAGATGTCGAGGTTATTGCTTGGAAAGGTCGTTGCGAAGTGCATGAGCAGTTCACGGCAGAGGAATTGCGCCAGTATCGCGCTGACGACCCGGGGCTTAAAATTATCGCGCATCCCGAATGCGCGCCGAGCGTGCTGGGCGAATCTGATTTTTCCGGTTCCACATCGGCCATGATTAAATGGGTGAGCGACAACCAGCCCGACCGTGTGCTGATGGTTACCGAATGCTCGATGAGCGACAATATTGCGGTTGAAAACCCCAATGTAAATTTCGTGCGCCCGTGCAATTTGTGCCCGCATATGAAGCAGATCACCCTGCCAAAAGTTCTCGAAGCCTTGGTGTTTGAGCGCGAGGCCATTGAGGTGGACGCCGATGTCGCCGCGCGCGCGCGGGCAAGCGTTGAGCGCATGATCGAATTAAGCTCGTGATACCCGCATGACATCCCCAACCGCGAATATTATAGATGCCGGTGATGTGCTGATTATCGGCGCAGGGCTGGCAGGCCTGTTCACCGCGCTCAAGCTCGCGCCGCGCCAAGTCACCGTGTTGACCGGCGGCAAACGCAGCAAAAGCGCCGCCAGCAACTGGGCCCAAGGCGGCATTGCCGCGGCACTGGCCCCGGGCGACAGCGTTGACGCCCATGCCCANGACACATGCACCGCCGGAGCCGGACTGGTTGATCCAGCGATTGCGCGCCTTGTCACCAGCGAGGCGGGCGAACGCATAGGCGACCTTGAAAGTTTCGGCGTGCGCTTTGATTGCGACGAAGCAGGCGGTTATATTTTTGGCCGCGAGGCCGCGCACAGCCACAATCGCATTTTGAGCATTTATGGCGACCGCACGGGCCGCGAAATGATGACAGCCTTGCATGCGCGCGCGGCGGCCACGCCGTCGATTGATTTTCTGGAAGGCTATGCGGCCTACGAACTGGCCGTGGAAGACGGGCGCGTGGTNGGTGTGTTTTCCCGTCCCGCCAGCCAGAGCAGTCAGGCCGGCCCGATCCTCATTCGCGCGCGCGCCACGGTTATCGCCACTGGCGGGTCGGGGCATCTTTACGCCGTGACCACCAATCCCGCCTCGGCAAATGGCGAGGCGCTCGCCATGGCCGCGCGCGCGGGCGCGCAAATCAGCGATGGCGAATTTGTGCAATTTCACCCCACCGCTTTAACGGGCATGGGCGATCCGGCACCGCTGGCGACCGAAGCCCTGCGCGGGGCAGGTGCCTATCTGGTGGACGCGACCGGCCATCGTTTTATGACAGATATTCACCCCGATGGTGATCTCGCGCCGCGCGATGTCGTGGCCCGCGGCGTTTTCGATGCGCGCCAACGCACCGGCTTTGCCGGGCTTTGTCTGCACGGGCGATCAACAGGGGATCTGGCGGATAATCTCGCACACCGTTTCCCGACCATTCACGCAACTTGCGTGAAGCACAAACTCGACCCCACAAACACGCCCCTGCCGGTTGCGCCAGCCGCGCATTTCCATATGGGCGGCATCCGGACTGAAAGCCATGGGCGCAGCAGCCTGCCGGGGCTTTGGGCGTGCGGCGAGGCCGCCTCCACCGGCGCGCATGGTGCCAATCGGCTGGCGAGCAATTCATTGCTGGAGGCGATTGTCTTCGGCGCGCGCATCGCCGAGGACATTAATAATATCGTGCCCCTGTCCAGCACAGCGCGCCCGGCACCGCCGCAAACGCGCATTGACGAAGAGATGGAAATTCATGCGCCAATCACCGCGCGGGTGCGTGCGCTGATGAGCAATCATGTCGGCGTACAACGCTCGAATGATGGCCTCACGCGCGCCTTGGGCGAACTGGTGCAGCTTGAGCGCGCCGCCCAAGGGTTGGCGCCTTTCGCGAATATGGTGCTGGCCGCGCAATTCATCGCCTTTGCCGCCCTGCAACGCGAAGAAAGTCGTGGCGGGCACTTCCGCACTGATTTCCCAAGAGCCATGCAACGCGCCGAGCGCAATCACATCACACTGGCCGATTTGCAAGCCGGTCTTGCCAGACTGCCCAAGCAGTCCGACGCACAATCCGATAGCGCCGCAGACGCGCGCGACGGACAGCTTCATGCCTGATTTGCAGCCCCTTCCGAGCCAGATGATAAGCGCCCATGTCAGCGCGGCCCTCGCCGAAGATTGGGGACGGCTGGGCGACATCACCTCGGCCGCCGTGATTGATACGGGCGCAACCGCCCGCGGTGTCATCCGCGCCCGCGAAGACGGCGTGCTGGCGGGACTGGCATTCGCCCAAACCGCTTTCACGCTGGCCGATGAACGCCTGAAACAAGACGCGCATGTGGTCGATGGTGAAAGCCTCACCGCTGGCATGGATGTCATGACCATTACCGGCCCCGCCATCGCCCTATTGGGGGCAGAACGTGTGGCGCTGAATTTCTTGGGCCACATGTCCGGCATCGCCAGCCAAACCGCGCAACTGAGCACGCTGGTGGCGCACACCGCCGCGCGCATTTGCGACACGCGCAAAACGACACCGGGACTGCGCGCCGTGGAAAAATATGCCGTGCGCGCAGGCGGCGGGTTCAATCACCGCTTTGGTCTTGATGACGCGATTTTGATTAAAGACAATCACATTGCCGTGGCGGGCGGGGTCACGGCCGCGATTACGCGCGCGCAGTCAAATGTCGGACATATGATGCGGATCGAGGTGGAAGTCGACACGCTCGACCAGCTCGATGAAGCGCTGGCCGCCGGAGCCGATATTTTGCTACTCGATAATATGCCACCCGAAACGCTGAAAGAAGCCGTGGCGCGCATTGACGGGCGCGCCGTTACCGAAGCTTCGGGGCGGGTCGATGCCGCAAGCGTGACAGCGATTGCCGAGGCTGGCGTGGATTATATTTCCGTCGGGCGCATCACCCATTCCGCGCCCTGCCTCGACCTTGGCCTCGATATTGAATTTGTCTAAAAATCGGCGCTGGCGCGGTCGGTATAAAATATGTGCCGCCCAATTTTCGTCAGACGCACCATGCTTTGGTTCCAATAGGGGTCGACATAATCGGCATGGTAATGCGTCGCGCGCGCGGTCGAGGGATGCGCGCGGAAATCAATCAGCTTATTGCCTGCCAATCGCATGGCCCGTTGCCAAAGCCGCTGGTTTTGCGCCTCATCCGACAGCCCGTCACAGGCAAAGGAGAACTGGCATTTGTGGCGGCGATATTCGCCCTGAAACACCACGCCGCATATGGTCGCCGGATAGCGCGCATCCAGGGCGCGGTTGATAACGACATCGGCCACCGCAGCCCAGCCGGAAAGCGGCTCGGAGCGGGCTTCAAAATAAATTGCCTGCGCCAGACAGCGTTGCGACTCAAACAGCGTTTCCTGCTTGGCGTTCACTCGCGTGCCGCGCAACAGGCTTTCCACGCGCCCGCGATCGGTTACATGGGTCAAAGGCCGGTCGGCTTCGGGAATGAACCAGCCGGTCATGCGGCTGTCCGCGCGCGTGCTGAAATAGCCCGAAAACTGGCTGGAAACTGCGGTCAGCACGAAAAGACCGGCACAAGCTACAGCCAGCTTGCCGCGCAAACCAAGGGTTTCATTTAAATTGAGCCAAACAAGTAATTTTAACAAAACTGCCCTCCAAATTTTTACAAAACAGGAGACTTTGTCGCAAAATTTTCATAATTAACGGTTAACGTATAAGGTGATTTGCTAACGCGACCAAGAAAATCCGACCTTTATTCTGCCGGCTTTTTTTAAGCTAGAAATGCGCTTTTAACGCGCTTTTAACGTCCGGTGCGCGTGGCTAACAAATGCGCGCGTGCCGCCGCAAGCCGCGCAATCGGCACGCGAAACGGCGAGCACGACACATAATCAATCCCCACCGCATCGCAAAAAGCGACCGATTCCGGATCGCCGCCATGTTCGCCGCATAATCCCAGTTTAAACGATGGTGAAACACCGCTCGCTTTTTCTGCCGTTATTTGCATCAACACACCGACACTATCTTGGGCGATGGTGGTGAACGGGTCGGCTTCAAAAAGCCCCGCGCCCAGATAGTCGCTCATAAAGCTGCCCGCATCATCGCGGCTTAGCCCCAAAGTTGTCTGGGTCAGGTCATTGGTGCCGAACGAGAAAAAACCCTGCTGGTCGGCCAGCGCATGGGCCAGCGCATCGGCGGATAAGGCTGCGCCGGGCACTTCGATCATGCTGCCAACGCTAAATTCGGGGGTAAAGCCGTGGGCCGCGGCCCACGCCGCCGCTTCGGTATCAATGAGTTTACGCAAATGCGTAATTTCGCCCGCCGTCGAAATCAGTGGCAGCATAATCTCGACACTTGCCGCCTCAGACCCGTCGACATCGTGCATCGCGCCGAACAATGCGCGCAATTGCATGGCGTAGATTTCCGGCGCCGTCACCGCAAGCCTGCTGCCGCGGTGTCCAAGCATCGGGTTTGCCTCGTGCAGGGCGCGAATGCGGTCGCGCACTTCGTCTACGCTCACCTGCAACAGCTCCGACAATTCCTCCAGCGCGTCTTCGGTCGACGGCAAAAATTCGTGTAAAGGCGGGTCGAGCAGGCGAATGGTAACAGGCAGGCCAGCCATCACCGATAACAGGCCAGCGAAATCGGCGCGTTGTTCAGGCTCAAGCGCTGCCAGCGCCGCATCGCGCTGCGGTCCGCTTTGCGCCAATATCATGCGCCGCACTTGTAAAATGCGCGCCGGATTAAAAAACATGTGCTCGGTGCGGCACAGGCCAATGCCCGCGGCACCGAAACGCCGCGCGCGCTTGGCTTCCTCAATGGTTTCGGCATTGGCGCGCACCTGCATGCGCTGGTGTTTTCCGGCCCATGTCATAATGGTGCCAAAATCACCCGACAATTCGGGCTCCAATGTCGGCACACGACCCTGCATCACGCGCCCCGACGCGCCGTCTATGGTGATGACATCGCCCTCGCGCAATTCGCGGCCACCAATGCGGGCAATTTGGGCGTCATAATCTATCCGCATCTCTCCAGCGCCCGACACACAAGGCCGCCCCAGCCCGCGCGCCACAACAGCGGCGTGGCTGGTCATGCCCCCGCGCGATGTCAAAATCGCGCGCGCCGCATACATGCCGTGAATATCTTCGGGGCTGGTTTCCATCCGCACCAGAATGACATCTTCGCCACGCGCCGCTTCCACTTCGGCAATATCGGCAGAAAAACAGACCTTGCCGCTCGCCGCCCCCGGCGAGGCTGGCAGTCCACGGCACAAAACGTCAATTTGCGCCGACGGGTCAAGTGTCGGGTGCAGCAATTGTTCAAAGGATGACGGGTCGAGGCGCAACAGCGCTTCGCCATCGTCAATCTGTCCGGCGGCAACCATGTCGACCGCAATTTTTATCGCCGCACGCGTGGTGCGCTTGCCGCTGCGCGTTTGCAAAATAAACAATTTGCCTTCTTGCACGGTAAATTCGACATCCTGCATATCGCCGAAATGCGCCTCAAGGCGGCCAAAAACATCGACCAGCTCGTCATAAATCTCCGGCATACGCTCCTGCAATGACAGGTCGCTCATGCCGGAATGCTCGCGCGCCGCGCGCGTCAAATGCAGTGGCGTCCGCAGGCCCGCAACAACATCTTCGCCCTGGGCATTGGGCAGAAATTCGCCGTAAACCTCGTTCTCGCCGGTTGACGGGTTGCGCGTGAACGCCACCCCCGTCGCGCTGGTCTCGCCCAGATTGCCGAACACCATGGCCTGCACGGTGACAGCCGTGCCCCAATCATCGGGGATATTGTGCAACCGCCTATAGGTTATCGCGCGCGCATTGTTCCAGCTTCTGAACACAGCGGCGATAGCGCCCCAAATCTGCTCCATCGGATCTTGGGGAAACGGCGCGTCGGCCTCGCGGTCGATAATTTCCAGATAACGCTCGACGACCGATTGCCAGTCATCGGCTTCCAGATCAGCATCACCCGTCAACGCCTGCTCCAGCTTGTAATCATCCAGCACCTCTTCGAAAAAATCCTGCGACACGCCCATAACAACATCGCCATACATTTGAATAAAGCGGCGATAGCTGTCCCACGCAAAGCGCGCATCACCGGCATGGGCGGCCAGCGCGGTTACGGTTTTATCGTTCAGGCCAAGGTTCAAAACCGTGTCCATCATGCCGGGCATCGAGGCGCGCGAGCCCGAGCGCACCGACACCAGCAGCGGCGCATCCGCATCGCCAAAGGCGACGCCCAGCGGCGGGCCCATTTGCTTCAACGCCGCGCTTACTTTGGCGCGCAGCGCGTCGGGCAACTGCCCGTCATGTTGATTGAAATAATGGCAGACATTCGTCGGCAGGGTAAATCCGGGCGGCACCGGCAAACCAAGGCGGCTCATTTCAGCGAGATTTGCCCCCTTACCGCCGAGCAATTCCGACATGCCAGCATCACCTTCGGCCGCGCCGTTACCGAATTGATAAACCCGCCAGTCTGTTTTGCCCATATCAGCCCTTTTCGATGACCGCCAGATCCCCGACCAGATCCATCGACGCAACAAGACCCGCCAGAATCGCTAACCTGTTCGCCTTCAGCTTATCATCTTCGGCATTTACAAGTACGGCATCGAAGAAGCCATCCACAGAAATGCGGAGCGCGGCCAGCCCATCAAGATATTGCCCATAGGCTTCGGGTGATGCGTCTAGCGTGTCGGGCAAATCAGAAAGCGCGGCGAACAATGCGCCTTCCGCCGCCTGCTCGAACAAATCAGCCGAAACCGCGGTTGTCGCCATTTTTTGCTGTTTCAAAATACCGTCGGCGCGCCGATAAGCGGCCAGCATATTGCTGCCATCGGGCGTTTGCAGAAAATCTGCGAGATATCTGGCCTTGCCGACAATATCGACAATATCATCGCTGCCGCGCGCAAAAACAGCCGAGACGACATCGTGGCGCACATCGCGTTCGCGCAAGTAAACGCGCAGCCTTTCGACCAGAAAGCCGAGCAGGGCTTGGGCGCAATCCCGCCGGTCGGCTTCGGCTTGGCCGTGCAGGGCAAGCGCCTTTTCAAACACTGGCAGGAGCGGGACATAGGCCTCTCGCTCCAAAATAACATGGAAAGAGCGCCACAGCGGCGGGG